>NZ_NFUX01000164.1:0-900 GCF_002264385.1 Paenibacillus sp. VTT E-133280 | reverse complement strand
TTGGCGCCGTTTAATGTCTCAGCAGCAACTTTTATAATATATCATGTTATCCGATGAATTGCAACACTTTTTTTCAAAGTCTTTTGTGATTTCATTCGGATTAACATTCACCAACCGAAAGTTTATATCTCCTCTTTACGACTGGATTTATAATGTAACATATAACCCACTCTAAAAACAACCCCTAAATTCAAAAAAATAAGTACTTCTTCTTCACTCCTACATCTCGTTCACACCTTATCATAAAAAACGTGTAGATTCTAATAATTAGAACCTACACGTTAAATAGAAATTGGATGTTAGTTTAGACTGTATTAATTAGAAATCCACGGATTTCTGCGTTTCTTTGAGCTCTCTGTACGACCACCAGCATTGGAACGTTGAGACTTCACAACTGTTTTGTTTTTCTTACTGCTGTTTTGACTCGAGGTCTTTGCTTTTGATGCCGTTTCCTTCGTTGCAATTCCCTTGCTCTTGAGAGAAGCGCCAGAAGTGGATTCCTCACTCACTGTTCTAGCAACTTCGGGAACGTCCTGTACAAACGTTTCAGGATCTTGGATTTCCGGAACCCGATTATGCTGCGAATAATTACCAATACCTGGATACTGTGGATTAGACGGAATACTCGACATTATCGGCCCGCCAAAAGCTCCAAGTGGAGATGCTGGAACTATTCCCTGATTAGGTGTTCCTGCTCCATATGCAGAGAATCCATTTGGGTTTCCATATGCAGGATAGGTATTATATACGGGCATTTCATATGAATAGGGTTGAACATGCATCCCTCCACACCCACAAGTAGTTGGCCAAGGAAGGTTCAATGACATCCCATACATCGGGTTCATTCCTGAAACATTAGCCTCCATATGGTTAGGTGCAGCGTTCGGATTCCATTGTTCT
>NZ_NFUX01000124.1:0-8976 GCF_002264385.1 Paenibacillus sp. VTT E-133280 | reverse complement strand
GGAAGATGTCACAGATGTTGTATTTCGTCACGTCATTAGTGAAGCTGCCAAACCCGACGTGTTTTTCACAGAATTCACTAATACAGAAAGCTATTGTCACCCTGTAGGAAAAGACAGTGTTCGTGGTCGATTAACGTTCACAGAAGATGAGCAACCGATTGTCGCTCATATTTGGGGTGATAAACCTGTATTTTTTGAACAGATGAGTATTGATATGAAAAAACTTGGTTTTCGCGGTATCGATTTAAACATGGGTTGCCCCGCACAAAACGTCGCATCCAATGGAAAAGGTGCTGGATTAATACTACATCCTGAGGTTGCAGCAGAAATTATTCAAGCAGCAAAAGCCGGTGGATTGCCGGTTAGTGTAAAAACAAGATTGGGTTACTCTGAGATTGATGAGTGGCGGGATTGGTTAACACATATATTGAAGCAAGATATTGCGAATCTTTCCATTCACCTTCGTACAAAAGAAGAAATGAGTAAAGTAAATGCACACTGGGAGCTAATCCCTGAAATAAAAAAATTACGCGATGAAATTGCTCCAAATACGTTATTAACTATAAATGGAGATATCCCGGACCGCGCAACAGGATTAAAGCTAGTTGAACAATACGGCGTTGATGGTGTCATGATTGGCCGCGGCATCTTCACCAATCCATTTGCTTTTGAAAAAGAACCTAAAGAACATAGTCCAAAGGATTTTCTCAATTTACTTCTATTACAATTGGATCTTCACGATAAATATTCAAATGAACTCGAGCCACGTTCATTTAAACCACTTCTTCGCTTTTTCAAAATCTATGTTCGTGGATTTAGAGGCGCAAGCGAATTAAGAAACCAATTAATGGATACAAGATCAACAGATGAAGTACGTCGTTTAGTAAAAACTGTTTTAGAACAAGAATTAGAATGAGGCATATTAAACTGTGAATTGCCCCGTCAATTAGACAGTATAAAACTATCTAATGCTTAACAGAATGAAAGGCCTCTCGTATTCCTACGAGAGGCCTTTCAATTTTACCCTATACGGTCAGAACGTAGTCCTCAATTCTAGTAAAATCAACTTATCCCCATATGGCAATGGAGATGATCCCACAGGTAATCATAGCCGACATGATAATTCTTCGCACTCCTTGCTTCTCTTTTAGTACAAGTATGCCAAGAATCGTACCTACAACAGTTCCAATTTCTCGTATTGGCGCAATTGAAGCTAATGGAGCAAGCTTCATTGCCATCAGAAACATAAAATAAGAAGCTGGCGAGCAAATACAACCAATCAAGATCATTTTCCAGTTTTGTTGCCATTCCCTTATAATTTGTGCACGACCGGCTCTTATAACCATGAAGAAAGCGACGATTACATAATTAATATTGGATAATTCAAGCGTTGATAGTGGAGATAATTGCTGGACAATTAGTTTGTCCATTAATGTATAGCCCGCAACACACATCCCTACTACAATTGCATAAAGAATGGATATAGAATGAGTCGTTTTTCCTTGATTTGCATGACGATTAACGATTCCACTAATAATAAAGAGCCCTACTATGATACAACAAAAGCCTATCCAGCCTACTAGAGTTAAGGAATCCCCGAATAACACAACACTTAACAAGGTCACTAGCATGACACCAGTACCTCGCATGATTGGATAGGTCTGCGATAAATCACCATAGGAATACGATTTAGAGAGGAAAATGAAGTACGACCCTTGAAATAAAGCAGATATCGCCATATAGCCAAGTGTCTCCGCTTGAAGCTCAACTTGGAGCAGCTCAATAATAAAATAAGGTAATAGAGCAAGTGTACTAACAATATGAATCGACCAGAGAAATACGTATTTATTCAGACTTCTCTTTGTAAATAGGTTCCATACCGCATGTGTAATACCTGAAAATAAAACTAAAAAGACTGCCATTGAAATCATAGAAATATCCTCATTTCACTTATGCGCTAACTCATATGTCCAGTTGCATCCCATCAAATGCTACTGTAATCCCATTCGGCTCAAAAATATGAACCAAATCTTCATGCAACAGATGAGCATTATGAGAGAAATGAGTGACTACGATTCGCCCTTCTGCTTTCATAACAAAATTCTCGATTAACCATTCCCGTGTTTTTAGAGTATCCTCAACATTCATGTGAACTTCACAATTTGGGGCATTCCCAGTCGTACATTCTAGAATAGCAAGATCCAGTTTTTTTCCTTTCAACCAGTCCCAAGTCTGTTTGGGAAACCAACCGCTGTCGTGACCATAGAAAATGACTTTTTCATCCTTTTCTATGTAATACAATAAACAAGTTTCTTTAGAATCATGATTGGCAAGCAATGGCGTAATCGTAGCTGTTTGTGTTTCTACGGTTTCAAAGGGCTTCAAGTTGTGAAATTGGAAGCGATGCCTTTCCGTAGCAAGCAATTGACTACAGTGCTTAATAGGCAAATCATGACCGTATAGATGAAGTTCTTCCTCTTTATTAAATTGAGCATAACCAAGCGCACGAATCAGTAAATCTTCAGGATACAAATGATCGGAATGTGAATGTGTAAACAATAAATCGCGAACCTTATCCATATCTACAGAATCACGAATGGAATGATGTAAGGTGTCCGCCGGAAAATCAATCTTAAGTATTTCATCAATCAAGACCGAAGTGCGTGTACGAATATTTTTTCCACCACGTACTTTGGCATACTTGCAAGTCTCGCAATGACAGAATAGCGAGGGAATTCCTTCAAATGCAGCCGTTCCATGAAAAAGAACCTTCATAAATATTCCACCCTTATAGTAGAGAACAACAGAATTATCGTCCTGTTGTTCTCTCTGAGTAACTCTAGCCTATTTTACTGAATGTTCGAATCATTCAAATACTTTATCCATTGCTTCGTGTATTCCGCTTGAATTTTATCGAGACCCGCTTTTTTAGCCTTTTCCATAAACAACTTCAGGCCACCTTCAACATCCTTAACCATACCGTCATTCAAAGGATATAAGTATTGCTTTTCAACTTGTAGAAGGGCTGCCTTCTCTGCTTGATAAGACGTCCAATCCTCTCCGAAGCCTTGAAAAATATTGGGTTTAGCTATCTTATCCATTTCATCGAACATGTCCAGTACTGCTTGATAGCTCTTATCAAATAACATGAACTCCGGATTTCTCCACGCCCATCCATTCATCCCTTCTCTTGTGAAGCCGTTTGATTGGGCATCACCAATCATTTTGTAATATGCTCCATCCTCAATCTCAAAATTTTTGCCTTCAATACCGTATTGCGTCAACACATTGTAGCGTTTATCCGTGACCAATTTCTCATAGAAAGCAAGAGCTCTCTCTGGATTTTTGCTGCTGCGTGGAATTGCAAAGCCATTATGAATCGGATGAACGGGTGAAGAGAATCCTTTCATATTTGGATATGGGGTATAGCCTAGCTCCCAATCCGGGTGCAGTGATTTCACTTTGACAACAGCATCACCAAAGCGGTTAGGATTCTCACCTCCCAATATTGCTGCGGCTTTACCGGCGGCAAATATATCAGTACCACTATCTTTAATGTTCAGCATATTCTTCATAAAGAACCCTTTTTCTTGCCAACTTCTGAACATTTTTAAATCTTCCAAATGCTGTGGAGAGCCCCAATAGCTGGTTACGTCTCTTGGAGTGTCATACATGATGTTAAGTCCATATGGAACCTTATCGTTGGTATTCACAGTTTTAGTTGTCATTTGACGGACGGAATCTGTATGACTGACCTCAGTATCCGCCAGAGGCAGCATATCAGGTTCATTCTTGCGTATGCCCTCCAAATACTGCTCTAAAGTTTCGAGTGATTCCGGCTTTGGCAAATTATACTTTTTACGTAAATCTTCCCGATAGGCAATACCATCATTTACATATTCTTTCCAGATCGCTGGAACGGTGTAAATTTTCTTGTTAACCTTGACTGCTTCCCAGAAATCCTGTGGTACATATGCTTGTAGCTTAGGTGCTGCCTTCGGTAGGAGATCATCTAGCGGAAGGAAAGCCCCTTTCATCGCATATGACTGGTAATTTGTCCATTCTGCTGTAAAGATCAGGTCAATCGGCTGCCCTGAGGACAATAGAAGCTTATACTTCTGGTCCCAGTCAGTCCAAGTTGTGAAGTTAAATTTGACGGTTGCATTCAACTCTTCTAATGCCATTTTGTTAACTTCATCTTCAATGATCTTTAAATCCTTTGGAGCATCGCCCAGCATATAGAACTGAAGCTCCACTTTCTTGGATGTGTCGATTCCAGTCACTTCTGATGTTTCTGGTGCTGAGGTACTGGTATTTGAATTCGAATTCTTTGTTGGTTCTGACGATGCCTCCTTAGTATTCGTGCTGTTACTACTGCAGCCAGCAAACAAACTTGCAGTTAATAATAAAGAAGTGCCGATTGTTAACAATTTATTTCCTTTTCTCATACTAACCCTCCCCTTAATTGAATGATCTATGTCAGCCGATCGCATCCAAGCTTCTTTCGTTTGCTTTCGGTACTAACCCTTCACCGCACCAATCGTTAATCCCTTCACAAAATATCGCTGCACGAACGGATATAAGAAAATAATTGGTCCTGTAACGACAATTGCCATTGCCATCTTGGTCGACTCTGTTGGAATGTCATGTCCTAGGGATACCCCAGTTCCAGTGGCCATTTGAGAAACGAACATCATGGTATTTATCGTGTTATACAAGTAGTATTGAAGCTGATACATGCTAACGTCATTAATGAACAAGGAAGACATGAACCAGTCATTCCAGTACGTCAGAGCAAGGAACAGACCGACAGTCGCTATGCCAGGCATAGCAAGCTTCAGAACGACACTGTAGTAGATCCTAAAGTCGTTTGCACCATCGATTTTGGCTGATTCGAATAATTCTTCCGGAACTGCAGCTTTGATAAAGTTTTTCATTAATATAATGAGAAAAGGTGTCATAAGACCCGGTAATATCAGTACGGCATAGGTATCTGCTAACCCAAAGTATGTAGTCAGCATGATATACCAGGGTACAAGTCCCCCTCCAAACAGCGTTGTGAAATAAATGAAGAAGGACAATGGATTGCGGTACTTGAAATCTTTCCTCTGCAGAACATAACCTGCCATCGTAATGAGGAATAATCCCAACAGCGTTCCAACCACGGTTACAAAAATCGTAACACCATAAGCCTTGATTAGCTGAGTTGGGAAGATAAACACCATCTCATAGCCCTCCAGTGAGAACACTTTAGGAATCAAGTGAAAACCATCGCGAATAATGGATTCATTGGCTGTCAATGAGCCAGATATAATCAGAAGAAACGGAAACAGACAGAGCAAAGAAAAAAACGTAATGATCAGGTAAGCCACCATGCGGAAAACCCTAGAACTTAGAATGTTCTCATCCAATTGAATTCCTCCTCCCTATGTTAGAACAATGCATAATCATCATTTATTTTCTTGATGATATAATTCGCTGTCATAATCATTACAAATCCGAAGATAGACTGATACAAACCAGCAGCAGTTGCCATACCAATATCAAAATTAACTTTCAAAGACCGATAAACGTAAGTATCGACAATGTCCGTAACGTCGAAGAGCACTCCATTGTTCCCGACAAGCTGATAGAACAAATCGAATTGACCTTTCATAATACTTCCAAGAGCAAATAAGAGTAGAATAATAAATGTTGACTTCAGCATTGGTATGGTAATAAACCAGATTCGCTGAACAATATTTGCGCCATCAATTTTGGCAGCTTCGTAATACTCATCGCTAATTCCCATGATGGATGCAAGATAAATGACCATAGAATAACCCAAGTTTTTCCATATATAAAATGCTGTAATCAGAAATGGCCAGAGCCATGGTGTGTTGTATATGTCTACTGGATCAAGTCCTAACGATATTAATAACTGATTAACAAAACCGGAATCAGCATTAAACATGTTGAACGCTAAAACACTGACCAGAACAAACGAAACAAAATAGGGTAGAAACATAATGGATTGTGATAGTTTTTTAAATAACTTCCCTCGTACTTCACTTAATAGGATGGCTGCCCCTATAGATATCACGTTACCTAAAATGATAAACACCACGTTGTATCCAAGCGTATTTATTGTCAATTTCAACAGAATTCCAGATTGCGTTAGAAATTTAAAATTATCTAATCCTACAAACGGACTTCCAAATAAACCACCTGCAAAATCATAACTTGTGAATGCATAATAGATGCCGACCATTGGAGCATAAGAATTAATTAAGAAAAAAAGCAGTGTCGGTGCTATCATCAAAAACATGATCTTATTCTTATTTAATTCATATAAAAATCCTTTCTTCTTAAACATGACTGACCTCCTTCTGAAATGGAATTCCTCTGAATCTTTCCTCCAGATCATA
Source organism: Paenibacillus sp. VTT E-133280 (assembly GCF_002264385.1). NCBI lineage: Bacteria > Bacillati > Bacillota > Bacilli > Caryophanales > Paenibacillaceae > Paenibacillus > Paenibacillus sp. VTT E-133280. The sequence goes on along the minus strand of NZ_NFUX01000124.1, from coordinate 2,569 downwards.
GAAGAAGCCGATTCGATAATATACTGAACAATGACACAGATCGCTGTAATCTCAGTACCTGTGGAGTATGAACTTTCTGTACTTTTGTGAATATTCACTACATTTAGCCTAATTTAGGCTGCTGATTTATAAATTTGATTGAAAGCTCCAGACTGATGAATTATACTCAGACCACAATGAAAGGGGTTTCAACAAATGGTAAAACAGTGGTCTAAAGAGCATAAAAAAGTTTACAGCCGCATACTGCTTGGCTCTATTGGATGTGTTGTTATTACCCTTTTGATAACTACAACTATTCTTTATATGGACTTCACAACCATCGCACTTAAACAAGTTTATCGTTCCGATTCTAATAGTCTGAATCAGATTAAAACAGAATTATCTGTTATGACAGAGACTGTTACCTCACTGTCCTCCCAGATTTACTATGATTCCGCGGTATCTAAATTGTTGTATTATCCGGACTTAAATATTTATGATGTCATTTTTGCACAGCAACAGCTTGATAACTATCGCGCATCTTTACCATTCATTGAATCCATTTATGTATATAATGCGAAATCTAATCAGTTCTATATTAGTTCCAATAATTCACGAAGCGGAATTCAACCGAAGAACGAACTTGATGATGATGGAATTCTAGACCTTTTTAAGAATTTCAAAGAACATCGTCCCTTTCAACCGATTCCTAGAACCTATAACATCGGTTTGACTGAGTCCACTCCAGTATCAAGCTACACTTACTTGTGTTATAGCGTTATTGATGATAATAACGATTTAAACGCAGCTGTTGTTGTCAATATCTCGGCATCATGGTTAGGCCTGCGAATGAATCCATCGGAGAAAGAGATATCAGAGCATAACACGTTTATCATTAATCAGGATGGAATATTATTTTCCAATAATGACAAGCAAGCGATGCTAACTGATCTATCCGATAAAACCTATATACAAAAAATTATTCAGGACACTTCAGAATCGACTTATTTTCTAGACACTGTAGATGGAGTTAAATCTTTAATAACATTTACTTCACCGGATTCATTAGGTTGGAAATATGTTCGAATTACCCCTTATAGCAATATCACTCAAGAAATAAATGAAATGAGATATCGAATACTCTTTATCTGTATTGGCATTCTTCTCTTAGGATTATTGGTATCGTTAACGCTATCCCATAGTGTTTATCGCCCGATTGACAAAGTCATACGCAAGTTCAAAACCCTAGAAACAGAAAGACGTAATCATCAGCATATTCTCAAGCAGGATTTCCTTAGAAATACAGTTTTAGGTAGAGAAACGAATAATGCTGAGGTATTGCAACAGAAATTACATTACTTCAATTCAGAGCTTATGGTTAATAATAAATCACTGATTGTTTTGATAAGGATCGATCAATTCCCCACAGTCCTCGAGAAATACAAAGAAGATATAAAATTGCTCAAATATGCCATAATGAACATTTGTACAGAAATTTCATCACCGATCTTTCAAGTCGAAGCCATTGATATGGGGGATGATAGTCTTTTACTTTTGCTAAACTTTCATGATCCGCTTTATATAACAGAACGGGATTCGCTGATTGAAATAGCAGAGCTTATGCAGCTGTCAATCACCAAACATTTAAAATTATCCATCACAATTACCTTTAGTCCTGTGAAGGAATCCATAGAGCAATGCATTTTAGTCTACAAGCAAGTACTTGAAGCTTCTTATCATCGATTATTCAAAGGATACGGCAGCATCCTCTTTTCGGTTGACATTATGAACTTAAAAACCAAAGAATATATGTTTCCAGTTCACAAAGAAAAACAGTTCATCGAATCCTTAATGTCAGGAAATGTGGAGAAAGCACGTAGCATCTATATCGATATCGTAGGAGAAATATCAGAATATTCATTTACTGTTGTTCAACTTGTCATATCGCATTTAGCACTTACAGTTAATAACGTCTTGCGAACATTAAAAAAGAACAACGCAATTTTAACATTACCCGAATTCGATACAACTTTTTTACTACCCAATCATGTTGAAACCATGGAAGAAATCAATGCTCCATATTTCAAGATATTTGAAGAAATAAGTCAAAAGCTCGAAGAGAAACGAAATACAAAGCAAGAGGAACTCATTAAAAATGTACATCATATTATTGAGCGAGATTATAGTAATTCCAACCTATGCATAAATTCAATTGCAGACGAGCTCTCGATGTCTCCAATTTATTTGAGCCGGCTATATAAGCTGTTAACAACAAACGCACTATCAGATAAAATTAACGAACTGCGGTTGGATAAAGCTAAAGAGCTGCTGAAGACCTCTGAATACACCATTGTTGATATCGCCGAAAAAACTGGATTTACTAGTAGTTCATATTTTTATCGCTTATTTAAGAATAGTACTGGTATAACCCCGAGCGATTATAGAAAAAAGATAAAGGTCCTCCTATAATTCTGTGCATTAAACGAAAAGAAATGATACTATGTATGATGGGCAAAATGTTGCAAAAGAAGGAGAACTTATGAGTAACGAACAAAATTTTTGGCTTGATTTACCGAAGCCGTTTTTTATA
>NZ_NFUX01000183.1:0-342 GCF_002264385.1 Paenibacillus sp. VTT E-133280 | reverse complement strand
CCTACCATATTCCTTTGTAACTCCATGTGAGACGTCCCACAACCCCTAAGAGCAAGCTCTTAGGTTTAGGCTGTTCCGCGTTCGCTCGCCGCTACTGACGGAATCACTATTGTTTTCTCTTCCTCAGGGTACTTAGATGTTTCAGTTCCCCTGGTCTGCCTCTACATCTCCTATGTGTTCAGAGATGAGTAACTGCGAATTACCACAGCTGGGTTTCCCCATTCGGACACCCCCGGATCAAAGCTTGCTTACAGCTCCCCGAGGCAGTTTCGTTGTTCGCCACGTCCTTCGTCGGCTCCTGGCGCCTAGGCATCCTCCGTGTGCTCTTATTAGCTTAACCTT
>NZ_NFUX01000113.1:0-12743 GCF_002264385.1 Paenibacillus sp. VTT E-133280 | reverse complement strand
AGTCACTCCATCAGCCCCGGTCGCTCCTGTCGCTCCATCGGCTCCCGTTGCACCAGTCACTCCATCGGCTCCCGTTGCTCCGGCAGCTCCGGTTGCACCAGCTACTCCATCAGCCCCCGTCGCACCAGTAGCTCCGTCTGCTCCCGTCGCTCCAGTCACTCCTGTATCACCTGTAGCCCCAGTTGCCCCTACGGTTGCTCCGAGTAATTCTGAATGAACAAGTCGGTGAGCAGTAACGATTTGCCCTGAGCTATTTTTCCCCCATACTGAAACTTGAATAGGATCATCTACCAGGCTTAAAGTCGTAAATATAAATTCAAATGCATCAAAATCAGCATAATAATCATTGGTTATGACTTGCTCAGGCATTACGTTAATAAGCTGACTAACATACAAAGTTCTTGTCCCATCCATATAATATCCTTGGACGAGAACCGTAGAAGAAGTAACATCGCTTCGGTTATCGATTTTGATCGTAACATGTTGAGTAGGTCGTATCCCACCCACCATGGTATTATCTATCGGCCCGGTAGATAAATAGCTCAATTCTCAACACTCCTTTAGATTATTTCTGCGTGCTTCTCCCATGCTACTACACGATGAGGATCTACCAATTGTCCTGAAGCCTGTTTTCCCCAGACCGAGATCCCTACCTGTGCTTCAACTTCTTCTAATGTTGCAAACACAAATTCAAATGCATCTAAATCTGCAAAATAGTTCCTAGTTAGAACTTGGTTAGGTGTGAGATTTACCATTTCATTCACATACATCGTTCTTGATCCATTTAGAAAAAAGCCTTGAATGACGAGATTATAAGGATTAAGAGAATCCCGATTAACCACTTTTACTGTTACGATTTGTGTTTGTCTGATCCCCAGAATTGGACTATTATCTATAGGTCCGGTTGAAAATAATGCCATCTTTATTCACTCCTCTCTTTCACTCAATTTGAAAAAATACAAACTATAAAACTAGTAATATGATCCATAATTAATAGCTCTATATAGTAATATTCTGTATTTAAAGTTAATGCGTGGACATTTATGCAAAGGAATTTCCACTCAATAATGAGAGCCCCTTCTGTTTTGTGAGTTTGTAATTACTTATCGGACAATCTAAAACTCAAGCGTTTCCAGATTGATACCGAGTTTCGCCCTATTGCTTTTTTCAAAATATTCGTTATACTGATTAAAATTATTCAAGCATCGATGAGCGGGAGAGTAGTTAAGGTGTTCTAGTCCTCAGCGAGCCGGGTAAGTGTAAGCCGGTACAGATCACTTAATGAAGCGCACCCGTGAGATGGACTTCTGAACCCAAGTAGGAAGTCCCGGCTGAAGACCGTTATCCTGTAAGGTGGCTAAACGTCTGTTTAGCAACGAGAGTGGTACCGCGAGCGCTAAAGCCCTCGTCTCTTTTGAGACGAGGGCTTTTTTGTATTTTCAAAGGAGGGTATAAAATGTTAAGTCAAACCATCAAAAACAGCATTGAACAAAGTGTAAAAAAAGTATTCCACACCTTAGAAATTCCTTACCCAAACGATGTTCCTATTCTGATCGAGCAGCCCGCTAATCTAGAGCATGGTGATTATTCCTGCAATATTGCTATGCAGCTAGCCAAAATCCTGCGCAAATCACCTCTCGTCATAGCAGAGTTAGTAAAAGCAGAGCTTAAATTACAAGAGAGCTACACAGGCTTTTTACAAAAGGTCGAAGTAGCTGCTCCTGGATTTATTAATTTGTACATGGATTGGCGGATATGGGCTAAACATTCCTTTGAACTGCCCAACAGCACAGGGGAAAAGGTCATCATCGAGCACACCTCAATCAATCCAAACAAAGCTGCTCATGTTGGTCACCTGAGAAATGCGTGCATCGGCGATGCGCTGGTCAGACTAATGAAAAGAACCGGACATAACGTAGAGGTCCATAACTACGTCGATGATCTGGGCAACCAGTTAGCGGATACAGTCGTTGGTTTATTGAATGTACCGTTGGAAGGAGATCATCAGCGTTTTGGTGATTATTGCTGGGATCTTTATGCCAAAGTGAATAAAGAATATGCACAGAATCCAGAGATGACACATAAGCGCACAGAAATGCTGCATGCCCTGGAACAGGGTAACGGCAATGAGGCGTGGCTGGGTAACCTTGTCGCTGAACGTATGGTGAGAGAACATGTAGAGGAAATGAAGCGTTTCGGTATTCACTATGACCTGCTGGTATGGGAAAGTAATATTTTAAAAGAGGGATTCTGGGCAGCCGCATCTGAGCAATTGAAGCAAACCACGGTTTTTGTACAGGAGACTGAAGGTAAGCTGGCAGGCTGCTGGTTAAAGCAAGGGACAGCGATTAGCAATGGAGCGGATTCGGAGGATCATCATATGGATAAGGTACTTGTACGTTCGAATGGTATTCTGACTTACACTGCCAAAGACATTGCCTATCACCTCTGGAAATTTGGTCTATTAACCAAGGATTTCACCTACAGTGAATTCTCGTCCGGCTTATGGACTACAGGATTAACTGGAACCCAGGAGCCCTATGGACAGGCGGATCGTGTTATTAACGTGATCGATTATAGACAGGAATATCCGCAGCAAATGGTTAAGCAGGCTTTGGGCGCATTAGGTTATAACGATCAAGCCGCGAAACTCCATCATGTGAGTTATGGTGTGGTGTCCCTTAGTCCGGCTTCCGCAGCCGAGCTGGGAATAAATATTTCGGAAGGAAAATCTTCTTATGCCATGTCAGGGCGCCAAGGAATTGGTGTTAAGGTGATCGATTTAGTGAAGCTTATGGAACAGAATATCGAACATTCACGCTCCGATAAAGAGGGGCTTCCCAGCCATATCATTGCAGCTGCTGCCATTCGCTATTATCTGCTGCGGTTTAATCTGGGAACAGAAATTGTGTTTGACTTCAAACAGGCTACCGAAATATCCGGCAACACAGGAGTTTATCTGATGTACACCTATGCCCGTGCTAGTAGTGTTTTGGGCAAATCCACCCTCCCAATCCACACAGATGCCTTAAAGATTCAATTCCCACTCGAAATGGAAAAAGCAGAGCTTGCTCTGCTGAGACAGCTTAGCCTCTGGGAGGAGACCTTGTATTCTGCAAGCGTAGAATTGACGCCAAATATACTCTGCACTTACGCACATACTTTAGCCACTCTCTTCAATAATTTTTATTCTACTTGTCCGATTTTAAAAGGGGAGGCGGCGACCATTGCCTTTCGCCTCTGGCTTACTTCGAGATTTAAGAACACTTTAGGTGATGTGCTAGAAGTACTTGGATTACCAACACCGAGCCGTATGTAGTATTTCAAAAAAAAGGGCAATCTCTACACTTATCGTAGAGATTGCCCTTTAATGATTAGCTTACTTATAAATGTCAATCACATTTCCGGCTTCTACGCAGAGACGATCAAAGTCCTCACGCTTAATCCGAACACCGCCACTGCGGTAGCGATTAAGTGTACCTTCAGCCTGCACTTCTGTACCATTGATAGTAATCCGACTGTTCTCCCCACCCGTAAGGTGGTAGATAAAGTCTACCTTAGTACCTGCGTATTCAAAGCTAAAGTGCATGCCGTCCAGCGACTCCGGCAGAATGGGGTCAACAATTAAATCTCCGCCTTCGGTACGAATCCCTAGTGCATTCGAGATTAACTGATTCATGTAGATCCCAGGACCGCTGGAATAGATTCTCCAGCCGCCTTTGACCGCTACGTCACCATTACGCAGCTTATCGAAATTCTCCTGTGCCTCATAACGAGTGTTAAATTTACCATCCGAGCTACTGAAATAGGAGTTAGCTTGACGTAGTTCAGCGTTTGGCACCACATCGCGAATTCCGATCGGATTGATCGCTGCTAGGCCATTCCAGACCTGATCGGTTTTCCCTAGCTTAGCCATAGCTTCTACATAACGGATGTGCGCATGTACATATTGAAGTCCAATTTCCCGACCAAAGTTAGAAGCTTGCTCTGCACGTTTGAAATGACTGCTTACACCGCCAACATATTGTGCTGGACGGTTCATTAAACGTACACCGTCAGGACAGAATAGTTTATCTTGGATCACTTCATAATGAGCTTCGGCTTGTTCCGGAGTTAATAGCTCACTGATCATACTACGCGTCATTGGCAGCAGACGATATTGGATTCCTGTTTCCTTATCACTCGGGTGTACCAAAAGCTTCACTTGCTCTGGATCTTCCATATACAGGAATCCAGGAATCACCTCAGATTGGAGCATATGTGTATTGAAATCCTCATGGATACCATCCACCATTGCCTTCAGCTCGTCTGCTTCCGCTGGATCAACGGAACGAAGAACTTCCGAGAACTGATTAAGAGTCTGATAGGTAAGCGCCACTGTCCAGCTACTAACCATGTATTGCTTCAACTGTGGATTCGCAGGCTGGAGTGTATCATCCCAATCTCCATCACCGTAAGAAGACAAATGCGTATCATGCAGGAAGTGGTTCTTAATATACGCAACTTCCTTCCGCGCATGATCCAGCAGTGTCGCTTCTTTCTCTGTAAAGTCAAAACTATGCTTACGAGTATACGGCACTGTTTCTTGCAAAATGCTGTAATCTTTAGTTACTGCCAAATAGTCTCCAAGCACTTTGAGCGGCCACACAATAATATCCCCGTGGCTTTCCTCTTGCTGAATCTTCGTATATTTATCAAACATGAACCACTGTGGCCAGTTACCGTCATCTTCATATTGATGAGCATACAGCGTCAGCAATATTTCACGAACCTGTTCGTATTTTTGCGTAGCCATAAAATATTCCACAGGTCCCTGACACACATCACGAGTTCCCCAGGCAGCGCCGCCATATTGCTCCAGCCCGTGAGGGACAGAATAATGGACGAGCATATTATGTGTATACCACCAAGCCAGAGCATTCACTTTAAACAGCTCACCTTCTGACCCATCACCTAGCGTCAAGCGGAAGCCATTCATAACCCCGCTATAGAACTCGCGGTATGTGGAAATTTCCTCTTCAACTGTACGGCTGCTCGAATGAATCTCCTTACCATCCAGAAGGCCTTGAATATTCAAAGTCCACTCACTGCTCGCCGACAACTCCAGAACAGCTAACGGTGCATCTGTGTGTGGAGCATTGGTAACGAATCTGCCTTCATCTTGAAGCGTAAACTCCGCTCCCTGTACCTGGAATTTATACTGCAAGTCAGGATACTCTCCAGCACTTAGTGCGCTTCTGTCCGCCGAGAAGGTCACAGTTCCCTCTTCTTGCTTGCATTGATATGGAAGCTCGTATTCATTAACGTTCATAGTGATTTGATTAGTGACTAAATAGCGATAAGCTTTTCCGCTTTCCGTACGCACATTCAGGAATATTTCCGGAGAATCTGCCGTAGTGTAGTTCGTAATAATAAAGCATTCGCCTTCTGTTCTGTAATACCAACGGGCATAGTTGAAACCAACCTCGAACAGGGATGGCATGGTCAGTAGACGGTATTCGCCATTCCACTGCACATAAATTCGTTGTCCCGAAGCTTTTGGAATATTAAGCGCATTTCTAGGATTGGACATTAGCTTGTTGAAATTGGTATTGCCAATGACTACTTGGGAGTTGAAAATCCCATACATATAAGAAGTTGTCGTGATAACCTTATCGTTAAGTCGAGCGTTATCCCCACTCATCAGAATATGACCATGTGGGCGTTCTACGCGTAATTCCTTCTCTTTTAGGACTACATGCTCATAATTTTCAGTGAAGAAAGACAGTAGAACGTCTCCTTCTTTCTCCTCTTGATAACGAACTGGAAACAGACCTTCGATCTCATTCTCTGATAGAGAATCTGCCACCAGCGGAGCACCAAGCTCCTCCGTGAGGAAAGAACGTTCGAGCGGTGCTTCAGCTTCTAAAGGTAAATCTTTTACAGCATCCCAAGCCGCAGCGATATCATTCGTAAATTCTAGGGTAGTGATCGCTTGTGGATGATCTTGTTTGAACAATCCGTAGAATACAAACCTTGCTTCCCCACTCAATTTCACCCGCTCCGATTGCAATGCAGTATAAGCGAATTCATATTGATAGATTTCATTACTTAATTGCTCACGGCTCAAGCTATCCGGTTGATTAGTCTCTTTATAAGACAATCCAAAGAATTGAAAACCATCTGTCGAGAAGCTTGCTGACTTAGTGATTGCACCCTGTTGTAGATATGGAAATTTGCCACCTTGCGGTTGATTCTGTCTGGAGCATACTACATATCCCTTTGACTGATCCTCGAATACGGCATGATCAATATACTGTGACAGGTAGGCTTCATTACTGCGAACAGCACCGATATCGGCAATACCCACATCTTGTCCGTACACGAGATCCACATCTGCCTCATGTCCCGAAAGCTTCACATCCCAGAACCATGCGCCTTGAGCCGTAGGAGTAAAAATAACCTGATATTCAATATTTTCCGCAGTACCTTCCCAAACCAAGCGGTTCCCGGCCTTACGTACAGTGCTTGAAGAATGAATGCCCAGCAAAGGAACAGCTTGAATGCTTCCATTACTATGAATACGTAAATATAGATTGGATAAGGAGCCATCCACAATATTAGGCAATAATTGATTGATCATTGTCCGTTCATGAAGAACTTGGAACAAGTCCCCACTGTTTGTAAAAGTGAATGATAAGTCTCCAGCGTTTAAATGGATGTTAGAATTCATATTAGTAGTCATATTTTTGCACTCCTCGATTACGACAGCGTGTGTCGTATATATTCTACTTAAGCTAATGTTAAGCGAAAATCGCGTTCTTTAACCTCTTGGCTATTTGGACCCACAAACAATTTGAATTTGCCCGGATCACTGCTAAAGCTTAAATCGCTATGATAATAACGAAGCTGTTCTTCCGTAAGCGTAAAGCTTACTTCCTTGCTTTCTCCCGGGGAGAGGCTAAACTTGGCAAAGTCCTTCAGTTCCTTCATCGGTCTGACAACTTCTCCTGAAATGTCTCGGATATAGAGCTGTACTACCTCTTCACCTTTTACATTGCCCGTATTAGTCACCGTAACAGTCACCTTAATAGGCTGATCCTTCGTCATGATTTCACCGGAAAGGAGCGGCTCACTGTAGCTGAATGTCGTATAACTTAGACCGAAGCCAAATGGCAGAAACGGCTCATTAGGAATGTCCAGATATTGTGAGACATAACGTTTGTCCGCACCCGGTCCAAGAGGGCGTCCAGTGTTGAAATGATTATAATAGACCGGAATTTGCCCAACAGATACAGGGAAAGACATCGTTAATCTTCCTGACGGATTCTCGTCACCATACAGTAGGCTGGTAATCGCCGCGCCGCCCTCGCTTCCTGGGAACCAGGCTTCCAGAATAGCATCCGCGTTCTCGATCACGCCACTAAGATCCAGTGGGCGTCCGTTAAATAACACCACCACAATAGGCTTGTCCAGCATCTTCATACGCTGCAAAAGCTCACGCTGCGCTTCCGGCAAACGGATATCTGAACGACTTCCAGCTTCTCCGCTCATGTCCGAATGTTCTCCAAGTGCCAGCACAATCACATCGGCTTCCAATGCTGCCGATTTCGCCTCCAGCCATTGCTCTTCTGTAAAGCTCTCAATCCCGGAGCCTTCGGCAACGGTAATTCTACCCGCAACAGCACGAGCTTCCATTGCTGGGGCAAGACGGCTAGCTTCTTCTGTTGAACCCAACCAGGACCACGGTCCAAGAATATCTCCGTTATTGGCAAAAGGTCCGATTAGTGCAATGTGTTGCTCAGCCGCAAGCGGTAAAACCTGATCATTCTTAAGGAGTACACAGGATTTAACTGCTAGTTCACGCGCTGCTGTCCGGTGATCTTCACAGAAAATCACTTCACGCTCTTTCTCTACATCTGCCCCGCGTAAAGGATTCTCAAACAAGCCCAATCTTTGCTTCAATTTCAAAATACGAAGTACGGCTTCATCGATGATGCTTTCGTCCACTTGCCCATCAGCTACAAGAGCTGGTAATTGGTGCACATAACACTCCGTCATCATCTCGATATCCACGCTAGCTTTGATAGCTTTAAGTGCTGCTTCAGCTTCATCCTCGGCGACACCATGCGGGATCAGTTCCTTCACCGCGCCCCAATCCGAGATTAACACGCCGTCAAAGCCCCATTCCTCACGCAGCAGCTGACGAAGCAGCTTAACGTTTCCGCTTATCGGAATTCCGTCAATCGTGTTGAACGAAGTCATCACCATTTCTGCGCCCTCATCCAGAGCAGCGCGATAGGCTGGCAGATAATATTCCCTTAGCTGACGTTCTGACAAATCGACCGTATTATAATCCCGTCCGCCTTCGGATAGACCATAGGCTGCAAAGTGCTTAACACAAGCTGCCAGACGACTTTCATCGCCCGTCAAGTCACTTCCCTGAAATCCGCGTACAAACGCACGAGCAAACCTACCATTTAAATAAGGATCTTCGCCGGTAGACTCCATCACTCTACCCCAGCGCGGATCCCGAACAAGGTCCGCCATGGGTGCAAAAGTGACGTGTACACCGGAGACCGCCGCTTCTTTAGCCGCAATCTCGGCGCTCAGCTCTGCTCGTTCCATATCCCAAGAGCAGCCAATCGCTAGTGGCACCGGAAAAATCGTCTTGAAGCCATGCACGATATCCGCCATCATCAGTAATGGAATACCTAATCTATTTTTACGTAAATGAGCTTCCTGGACGGCAATGACTTGCTCTGCGCCCGAAAGTCCAAGTACTGAACCACTATTCTCAATCATGTGATCCGTAATCCCCATGGATGCCATAGGGCCAGTGATTTTCCCTCCTTCTTCTGCCCCTTCATAGAAATTAGCAGCAAGCTGCTGTAATTGTGCGATCTTCTCTTCAAGCGTCATCTGGTTCAACAGGGACGTCAGTTGCTGGTCTTTCATCTCAAATCCTCCATAATATCTCTCTAAAATTACTCTTTACTCTTAGTTGTACAAGAAATCAAAAGCCGTCTTCAGATGCTGCTCCCAGAATCTCCATTCATGCGTTCCTGAGGTCTCAACATATCGAAATGTATAGGGGCTCGCCTGCATATGAGAAGCAAATTCCCTGTTCATCTCAACAAATGGATCTTCTGAGCCACAGCAGGTCAGCATCGAAGGCAGCTCACGTTCCTCGTCGATTAATTTAGCCGCTAAAGCATACAGATCTTGATCCGGCTTGATTTGTAAGCGTTTTCCGAAAGTGCCTGCCATCTCCCTCGCCATATCCGAAGACATTTGCGGGTCTCTCAATCTTTTCTGAATATCTGTAACGCCTGATAAAGAAACGACTTTGCTATAACGCTCAGGATAGGTAAGCGCACATTTTAATGCCCCATATCCACCCATCGATAGTCCGGCAACATACGTCTTCTGCGGATCATCATCCAGTCTCAACATTCGGCCACAAAGCTCAGGCAGCTCTTGCGTAACATAGTGGAAGTAATCCAGTCCGTACTCCATATCTGTATAATAACTTCTTCCTACCTGAGGCATTATGACTGTACAGCCATACTTGTTAGCATACTGCTCAATAGTGGTCATCCTGTACCATGTGCTAGCATTATCGCCAGCACCGTGTAACAGATAAAGCGTCCCACCGGAGGTGTTGCCCGAATCAACGGGGGAGATTATGCTAATGGACGTTGTCATTCTTAAGGTAGGAGAACCGGTCTCCACTGTTAGAAGTGCCATATGTCATCTCCTTACGGAACCTTTTTTTAAAAATATAAGAAAGTATATGCTTACGCAATAAATTATCCTTCTATTTCTCGCTCAAACGCTTACCGTCCTTACAAGGACGCCGAAGGTATTTATGCTTGTTTATTAATCTTCTTGCAAGATCCCCGCTTAACCAAAACAGACTCGAATACCACATGCTTGTTCTCCGATTGTCCCGAAATCAGGTCAAACAGAATTTCAACACTGGCTTTCGCCATATCCACCCCAGGCTGGCTAATCGTATCCAACGATGGGTGATAGTATTCTGCCATCTCTATACCGTCAAATCCGATGATCGAAATATCATTTGGAATCGATAGACCCAAGGACAATAAAGCTTTGGCAGCTCCGATAGCAATGGTATCTGATGCGGCAAAGACAGCAGTGATATCTTTCTTCTTATTGAGCAGTCTTTTCGTAGCTGTAAAGCCAGAACTTGGACTGTATTCACAATCCTCTACCAAGGCAGCATCATACTCAATCCCATGATCCTCAAGCGCCTTGATATAACCCATAAGACGACGGTTTCCGGTAGTATGCTGAACCAAAGGAAATCTGGCCAAAAAACAAATGTTCCGGTGTCCGAGTGAAATTAGATAGCTCACAGCTTTATAGGACTCTTGCATATCATCAATGATCACACTGGAGAATACGGCAGGATCAACATCCTTCGTAGTCGTGATGGTAGTCAAAACGAATGGGATCGGCAATTGTTTGAATTTTTCTTCAGAATGGTCATATGTACCACCCATAAAGATTACCCCGTATAAATTCTTTTCCTTCACAAGCTGAAGAGCAGCATTGATCTCATCCACTCCATCTTCAACATGCTGGATCAGAAGCGGACAGCCGCGCAGATTTACTTGACGCTCTACTTCTTTGATCATGTCTGCAAAAAACGGGTTTGCAATTCCCTTAACCATAAGCGCTATCGTATTGGAACGCGTTTTCTTCAGATTGCTCGCATTTCCATTCGGAATGTAATTATGTTCTCTTACAACAGCCATTACTTTAGCTCTGGTTGCATCACTTACAACACCGGAGTTATTAATTACCCTGGAGACCGTGGCGATACCAACGCCTGATAGTCTTGCAATATCCTTGATATTCATAATTCCCCCTGTTTCACCCCTATAATGAGCTCCCCTGCACCTGATGAAATCAGCTTGGTGGAAACGCATGAAATGATGGGAAACGTTTCCCATGACATCATTTTGACTGTTTTCGTATCTAAATCGCTTATTACGTTCATTATGGACAGATATTTTTTAGAAGTCAACCTATGATTTTCGAATAAAAATGAATCACATCTCGAATTCATTTTAAATTCTAAGTAGTTTAGTGTTAAACAGTACTCTTCCTGCTTACATTGACTTTAAAATAAGAATAGAATACCATCAATTTAGCTATTAAATATCCGGTCATAGGAAACGTTTCCACTCTATTTTCAATCATTTTGATCGACAATCTACCTCATCAAACTTGGAATCATAGAGAAAGAGGGCTGCATTTTATGTTAAACATGACTCGCTTTGAAGCTCAAATCCGCGAACGTGGATTAAATGTATTCAATGTACGTGTGCTTCAAAACGGATCTCTAGTGGGGAAAGTGGATCTCGCAGAGGATATCCGGCGCTTGCAGCATTCGGTCAGCAAATCTTTTACATGCATGGCGGTGGGTCTAGCCATCGAAGAAGGAAAGCTATCACTAAATACAACACTTAAAGATGTGTTTCCGGAATATGCATTCACTCATAAAGAGGCCTGTTCTTCCATGCAACCTGGGGAGTTGACCTTGTTCGATTTACTACGTATGAGTACAGGGCATGATTCCCCACCGTTTTGGGTTGAAGAAAGATTGGCTTTGAAGGATGTAAATTGGATACAACATTATCTATCGCTGCCTTTAGACAGACCTCCTGGGGAACAGTTTACCTACAGTAGCGGGGATACCATTATGATCTCTGCCATGGTTCAGGCCCGTGTCGGACAAACCGTAAAGGATTACCTCGTTCCCCGTCTCTTTGCCCCACTAGGCATAGAAAATATTGATTGGGAAATGACTCCTCAAGGGATCACCCTCGGTTGTGCCGGACTTCAGATCAATACCGAAGAACTAAGCCAATTTGGACAGCTTCTTTTGCAAAAAGGAATGTGGAAGGGACAGCAGCTTATTCCAGCAGCTTGGATTGATTTTGTTACACAAAAGCAGATCGAAAATAACGGAGCTGGTGATTGGGGCCAAGGGTACGGCTGTCAATTCTGGTTGTGTACGCACGATGCTTATCGTGCCGATGGCGCTCACGGTCAATTCTGCATGGTTGCCCCGGATGCTCAAGTGGTAATCGCTATTAACAGTATGGAAGATAATATGCAAGCTATTCTAGACACTGTCTGGGAGGAGATCTGGCCGCTTCTATAGCGGTGGCCATATGCAAGACAGCCTTCTCACGGGAAGGCTCAAGGTGCCGAAAAAGTAGTGAAGGCTACTTTCTCGGCACCTTCTTTTCGTATAATTAGGCCAACCCCAATTATAGGGTTGGCCTTTTTTGAGAGTAATTAGGGAAAAGCTCCCTCTATTTAGCCGATAATTGCTTGAAATGAATGAAAAGAGGGAAATCCTCCCTAAAAATCGGGAGAATATCTATATTCGCCAACGAATTAGTTAAATTACAGGGAGGATTTCCCTAATTATTAGTCTATTGAGTAGAAAGCTCTGAATTATAGGGAGATTTTCCCTAATTATCTATCAGAGCTTCAGTTTGCTTACTTTTGCGAGGATGCTCTGCACGCAAAAACAGCCTTCCCGAAGGAAGGCTGTTACTTGCCCCGAGCGGGATGCAGCCCTTCCGGGCTGACTGCGAAGCTGATCCTATCGATGCCTTTGCTCCGACGAACCACCTGGGCTTCTCTTTCCCTGCACGCAAAAACAGCCTTCCCGAAGGAAGGCTGTTACTTGACGTCCCGGAAGGGATTCGAACCCCTGA
>NZ_NFUX01000149.1:0-2351 GCF_002264385.1 Paenibacillus sp. VTT E-133280 | reverse complement strand
ATATCGTGAAACTTATACTTTCTTATAATTTAAACCAACTGCTGCTCGTAAGGGATTAAGTTATCATTTCCCTACGCCCCAGCCGTTGTTTAATTTGATATATCTATGGAAGACCCTAATGTTGTAACGGAGATTTCCCCTTACACATTTGTTCTGACGTCCTCTAACGAACCATAAGCACAGGCAGATGACCTGTGTTTTTTTGCGTTTACTATTTACTACTGGAGGATGAATAAATATATGGAACAACTACGAGAAAAAGCTATTATAGTCGGTGTCCAGCTACAAAACGAAACAAACTTCGCTTATTCGATGGAAGAACTCACTAATCTGGCAGCTGCCTGTGACCTAGAAGTTGTAGGAGAGCTTAGTCAGAAGGCAAGTCGGATCAACCCTTCCCACTATATCGGCACAGGCAAAATCCAAGAATTATCTGCTCTCTTAGAAGCGCATGATGCTCCTATTGTTATTTTTAATGATGAGCTGTCTCCTTCACAGATTCGCAATTTGGAGTCCTCTCTAGGCCGTCAGGTCATTGACCGGACGATTCTGATCCTGAATATTTTCGCAGAACGAGCGAAGACCAAAGAAGCTCAGCTGCAAGTGGAAGTAGCTAAGCTGCAATATATGCTCCCCCGATTAACAGGTCTCCGAGAATCTCTCGGCAGACAAGGTGGTGGTGCTGGGCTGAAGAACAGAGGCGCTGGTGAAACAAAGCTGGAGCTGGATCGCAGAAGAATTGAAGAACGGATTTCAGCATTACAGGTTGAGCTTCAACAGCAAGTAGCAAGGCGCCAAATTCAGCGGAAGCAGCGGCATAAGAATGAGGTTCCTGTCGTCTGTCTCGTCGGCTATACGAATACCGGCAAGTCCAGCTTAATGAATGTAATCGTGGAGACGTATCATCCAGGCTCTAATAAGCAAGTGTTCGCCAAGGATATGTTATTCGCTACGCTGGAGACATCCGTTCGGAGCATTGAGCTACCGGATCACAAAACCTTTTTATTAACAGATACCGTTGGATTCGTCAGCCAGCTTCCCCATCATCTGGTCAAAGCCTTCCGCTCCACGCTCGAAGAGGTGACCGAAGCTGACTTATTGATTCATGTAGTCGATATTTCCGATCCCCAGCATCAGCAGCATATGGCTGTCACCGATGAGACTTTGAAAGCGCTCGGTGCGGACCAAATTCCAACAGTTTATGCCTACAACAAAGCTGACCTAACGGACCTACCTTACCCTCACCTTGAGGGTGACAATGTCTATCTTTCCGCCAAACAAAATAGCGGGATAGCTAAACTTACAGATCTTATTCGCAGCCATGTTTTTACGGATTATGTACAGTGTGAAATTCTGATTCCATTTGATCGCGGCAATGTGGTCTCCTATTTTAACGAGCATGCCCATGTCCAATCGACTAGCTATGAAGAAACAGGCACAAGGCTTGAACTGGAATGCAGAAAATCTGATTTCGAGAAATTCCGCAGTGACTTTGTTGAGCTTTAGGCTATAAGACGCAGCAAAGGGGTTGTCCCATAAGTCATAAATGACTCAGGGACAGCCCCTTCTTCTACTTATTGGTGGAAGCGAACCCGGTTAACTATCCGAAATATTTCACTTATTGTGCAAGCAATTTATCTAACAAGCGAATGATCATCGCAACCGACTCCGCACGGGATGCAGTATCATTCGGTTTGAACAATTCGTTGCCTTTACCAGTTACTATGCCAGCAGTTGCAAAAGCATTAATTTGTTCAGAAGCCCAGTTCGTAGCTACATCCAAAAATAGATTGGATGCGTTAGGAACATAGTTTGTCAGACGAGCAAGCATTGCAACGATCTCAGCGCGGGAAATTTCTTGATTAGGATGGAAAGAACCATCACTATATCCCGTGATTACCCCTTTAGCTTGTAATGCTGCAATCGATTCTGAAGCCCAATGTCCTTGTGTGTCAGAGAAGGATGGACCGCTTGAATTCGGTAGACCAAAAGCTTTTGCTACCATTGTGGCGAACTCGGCGCGAGTTACCTTTTGATTCGGATGGTAAGAACCATCACTATAACCCGTTACAATCCCCATCTTAGCTGCACGCTCCACTACGGAGGCACTCCACGAAGATGCCGGAACATCCGTAAAGTGTATAGCGGGAGCAGACTTCTCTTTTTCCACGATAGCCTTAACTGCCTCTACATTTACCTTGTCGTTGAACACCAGCTTTGACGCTGTTGGCGCTGTTGGCGTTACTGTTGGCTTCGGTGTTGATGTTGGTGGCGTTGGCGATACTGGTAGCGTTGCTGTTGAATTTGGTGTCGATACTGGTGGTGTCGGTGTTGGTGTTGGTGTTGGTGTT
>NZ_NFUX01000061.1:0-46549 GCF_002264385.1 Paenibacillus sp. VTT E-133280 | reverse complement strand
AAAAAAAAAAAAAAAAAAAAAAAAAAAAAACCCCCCGCCATAATGGCGGGTCTTCGTACTCTGCTATAAAAGCAGATTATCTTTTAAGGTTGTAGAAGGATTTCAGGCCGTTGTATTGAGCCAATTCACCCAACTCGTCTTCAATGCGAAGCAATTGGTTGTATTTAGCAACACGGTCTGTACGGGAAGGAGCACCCGTTTTGATTTGACCAGCGTTAGTCGCAACAGCGATGTCAGCGATTGTGCTATCTTCGGATTCGCCGGAACGGTGAGAGATAACAGCTGTGTAACCAGCACGTTTAGCCATTTCGATAGCATCGAAAGTTTCAGTCAATGTACCAATTTGGTTAACTTTAACCAAGATGGAGTTACCGATACCTTTTTCGATACCTGTTGCAAGACGCTCAGTGTTTGTAACGAACAAGTCGTCACCAACCAATTGAACTTTGTCTCCCAATTTTTCAGTAAGCAATTTCCAACCATCCCAGTCGTCTTCGGACATACCGTCTTCGATTGTGATGATTGGGTATTTCTCAACCCATGAAGCAAGAAGGTCAACATACTCAGCGGAAGTGTAAGATTTACCTTCGCCAGCAAGTGTGTATTTACCGTCTTTGTAGAACTCAGTGGAAGCAACGTCCATACCCAAGAATACGTCAACGCCTGGTTTGTAACCAGCTTTTTCGATAGCTTCGATAATTGTAGTGATTGCTTCTTCATTCGAACCAAGGTTTGGTGCGAAACCACCTTCGTCACCCACAGCAGTGTTCAGGCCTTTGGATTGAAGTACGGATTTCAAGTTGTGGAAAATTTCAGCACCTGTACGAAGAGCTTCTTTGAAGCTTGGAGCTCCTACAGGAAGAACCATGAACTCTTGAACATCGATGTTGTTATCCGCATGCTCACCACCATTGATGATGTTCATCATTGGTACTGGAAGAGTTTTAGCGTTGAATCCGCCCAGGTATACATACAAAGGAATATCCAATGCTGCTGCAGCTGCGCGAGCTACGGCCATGGATACTGCTAGGATTGCGTTAGCGCCCAATTTACCTTTGTTATGTGTTCCGTCCAAAGTAATCATCAATTTGTCGATGCCCACTTGATCAAGAGCGTCCATACCGATAACTTCTGGAGCAATGATTTCATTTACGTTCTCAACAGCTTTAAGAACGCCTTTACCCATGTAACGGGATTTATCGCCATCACGAAGCTCTACAGCTTCATGAGCACCAGTGGAAGCGCCGGAAGGAACGATAGCGCGGCCTTTAGCACCGGATTCAAGATAAACGTCAACCTCTACAGTTGGGTTACCGCGGGAGTCAAGGACTTCGCGAGCATATACATCAGAAATAATAGTCATTTTAGTTAATCTCCTTTAAACAATGTTTTGGTTTTTAATTGTTAAAGCTTGAATCTTAGGTATTGTTTCCTTATTTGCGACTAGCAATCATGGATTGACCGGTCATTTCCGCAGGTTGCGGAAGTCCCATCAGATCCAGAATGGTTGGTGCTACATCGGCAAGGATACCGCGATCGCGCAATACAACATTTTCATCCGTAAGGATGAACGGAACCGGGTTAGTGGTATGAGCTGTGAACGGACGACCGTTCTCATCAAACACCATGTCTGCATTACCGTGATCGGCAATAATGATCGCAACGCCACCCTTGGCAACTACTGCGTCCACTACTTTACCTACACACTCATCAGTTACCTCTACAGCCTTGATTGTTGGCTCCAGCATTCCGGAGTGTCCAACCATATCAGGGTTTGCAAAGTTAAGGATAATAGCATCCTGTCTTTCCGCTTCAATTTCTGCTACGCAGGCTGCAGCCACTTCGTAAGCACTCATCTCAGGTTGAAGATCATAGGTTGCTACTTTAGGAGAGTTGATCAAGATACGAGTTTCTCCTGGAAGCTCCTCATCACGTCCACCACTGAAGAAGAACGTTACGTGCGGATATTTCTCAGTTTCCGCGATGCGCAGTTGCTTCTTGTTTTGTTGCACAAGTACTTCACCCAATGTGTTATCCAGGTTCTTCGGTGAATAGGCTACATAACCTTGTACCGTTTCACTGAAAGTAGTCAGGCATACGAAGTGCAAGTCTTGCGGGAACAAAGGACCCCGTTCGAAACCGCGGAAATCTTGATTCGTGAACACTTGTGACAACTGAATAGCACGGTCAGGGCGGAAGTTGAGGAACACGACGGAATCGCCGCTCTCTACTGCCGTTACCGGCTTGCCTTCACTGTCTACAATTACGCTAGGTTCAACGAATTCGTCGAACACGGAATTTGAATAAGATGCAGTGATAGCTTGCAGAGCATTCGTGTATTTCGGTCCTTCGCCATAAACCATAGCACGATAGGCTTTTTCTACACGATCCCAACGTTTGTCACGGTCCATTGCGTAATAACGCCCGGATACCGTAGCAATTGTACCTACTCCAACCTCTTCAATCTTAGCAACCAGATCTTGAACAAACTTCTTACCACTATCTGGAGGTACGTCCCGGCCATCCATGAAAGCGTGGATATACACTTCGTGCATATCTTCTTTCTTAGCCAGGTCAAGCATAGCAAACAGGTGATTAATATGGCTATGTACCCCTCCGTCGGATACAAGCGCGTAAAGATGAAGCTTTTTACCTGTGTTCTTAGCATTTCTAACTGCGGCTACCAGTGTTTCATTATCGAAGAATTCGCCCTCACGGATCGATTTATCGATACGAGTCAAATCCTGGTATACAATCCGTCCTGCACCAATATTTAAGTGCCCTACTTCAGAGTTGCCCATTTGGCCTTCTGGAAGACCAACAGCTTCACCACAAGCAGTAAGGGTAGTATTAGGATATTGTTTCAAGTAACGGTCATAGTTAGGTTTGTTAGCTTGAGCAACGGCGTTACCTTCAGAGGTTCCACGCAAACCGAAACCATCCATGATGATCAAAGCTACAGGTCTTGGAGCTGACATCTTACTTCGCCCCCTCAACCAATTGAACGAAGGAAGCAGGCTGCAAGCTGGCACCGCCAACAAGCGCACCATCGATGTCGCTTTGGCCCATGTACTCAGTTACATTCTCAGGCTTCACGCTGCCGCCGTATTGAATACGAACAGCTTCAGCGGTTGCTGCATCATACAAATCTTTTACAAGACTGCGGATGTAAGCAATAACTTCGTTAGCATCTTGGGAAGTGGAAGATTTACCTGTGCCAATAGCCCAGATAGGTTCGTATGCAATGACAACTTTTGCTGCTTGCTCGGCACTAAGTCCTTGGAATGCAGCTTCAGTTTGTACTTTACATACTGCTTTAGTTTGATCAGCTTCACGCTCTTCGAGCTTTTCGCCAACACATACGATTGGAGTGATACCGTGGCGGAATGCAGCATGCATTTTCTTATTCACGATTTCATCTGTTTCGCCAAAATAAGCACGACGCTCTGAGTGACCAATGATTACATAGTCTACGCCGAGATCGCTAAGCATTACACCACTGATTTCTCCAGTGTAAGCACCGTTATCTTCAAAGTGCAGGTTCTGTGCGCCAATCTTGATGTCTGTACCCTTTGCAGCTGCTACAAGTGCAGGCAGGTTAGTAAATGGAGCGCAGATTACAGTCTCAACGCCTTCTACTTCTGCTTTGCCTTTGATGTCAGCAATAAAGCTTTCTGCTTCAGGAACTGTTTTGAACATCTTCCAGTTTCCTGCGATAATTGGTGTTCTCATGACTTAAGTTGCCTCCTTCTTGGGTCTTACTTATCGTTCAGTGCTTCTACGCCAGGAAGCGCCTTGCCTTCCATGAACTCAAGGGATGCACCGCCACCAGTTGAAATATGATCCATTTGATCAGCCAGGTGGAATTTCTCTGCTGCTGCTGCGGAATCTCCGCCACCAATAACAGTATAACCTTCAGTAGTTGCACAAGCTTTTGCTACTGCAATTGTACCTTCAGCGAATTTATCAATTTCAAATACACCCATAGGTCCATTCCAGACAACTAGCTTGGAGTTTTTGATCACATCTGCATAAAGCTCACGGGTTTTCGGTCCGATATCAAGACCTTCCCAGCCTTCTGGGATTTCATTGAAAGGAACGATTTGCGTGTTGGCATCCGCACCGAATTTATCGGCTACCACGACGTCAACTGGAAGCAAGAAGTTCTTACCAAGCGATTTGGCTTTCTCAATGAATTCAAGAGCAGTTCCCAATTTATCGTTGTCCACTAGGGAAATACCGATTTCAAATCCCAATGCTTTGGTAAAGGTGTAGGACAGACCGCCACCGATCAAGACATTGTCTGCCAAATTCAGCAGGTTGTCGATCACGTCAATTTTGTCCTTCACTTTCGAACCACCGATGATTGCAGTGAAAGGACGCTCAGGGTTAGAAAGAGCTTTACCCAGAACAGACAATTCTTTCTCCATCAAAAGACCGGATACAGCTGGTAGGAAATGAGCGATACCTTCTGTCGATGCATGAGCACGGTGAGCCGCACCAAACGCATCGTTAACGAACAAATCAGCCAGTTCAGCAAATTGTTTAGCCAGTTCAGGATCGTTTTTCTCTTCGCCTGGGTAGAAACGAACATTCTCAAGTACAAGTACGTCGCCTTCTCCTAGCTCAGCAATTTTTGCTTTTACAGCTTCACCAACAGCTTCGTCAGCTTTAGCTACTGGTTTGCCAAGAAGCTCGGACAGACGTTCAGCAGCAGTAGTCAAACGCATGGAATCTACGAATTGGCCTTTAGGACGACCCATGTGACTTGCAAGAATGATCTTTGCACCGTTCTCAATCAAATATTTAATAGTTGGAAGTGTTTCGCGGATACGAGTATCATCAGTAATTTTACCGTCTTCTACAGGCACGTTGAAATCCACGCGTACAAATACGCGTTTACCCTTTACTTCTACATCACGGACGCTCTTTTTGTTCATGATTAATTCCTCCACACCCCATATTGTTTCTAGCAGGAAACAAGAAATACATTTAGAAAGAGCGGAAACAAGGAACTTCTGTTTCCGCTCTATAGATGTTGCTTATATCAAGTCAATTACTTAGCGATTTTAGCGAATTTCTCCAAAGTACGAACCAATTGTGCAGTGTAGGACATTTCATTGTCATACCAAGCAACCGTTTTAACCAGTTGTTTGTCGCCAACAGTCAATACTTTAGTTTGTGTAGCATCGAACAGGGATCCGAAAGTCATACCTTTGATGTCGGAAGATACGATTTCATCTTCAGTGTAACCATAAGTGTCTGGATCGGAAGCTGCTTTCATAGCTGCGTTGATTTCTTCAACAGTAACGCTCTTATCAAGAACAGTTACAAGCTCAGTCAGGGAACCAGTTGCAACTGGAACACGTTGAGCTGCACCATCCAATTTACCTTTAAGTTCTGGAATAACCAGACCGATTGCTTTAGCAGCACCAGTAGTGTTAGGGATGATGTTCTCAGCTGCTGCACGAGCACGTCTGAAGTCACCTTTAGCATGTGGAGCATCCAAAGTGTTTTGGTCGCCAGTGTAAGCGTGAATTGTAGTCATCAAGCCTTCAACGATACCGAACTTGTCGTTCAATACTTTTGCCATTGGAGCTAGGCAGTTAGTAGTGCAAGATGCGCCGGAAATAACAGTCTCAGTACCATCAAGAATGTCATCGTTAACGTTGTAAACGACAGTTTTCATGTCGCCAGTAGCTGGAGCGGAGATAACTACTTTCTTAGCTCCACCTTTCAAGTGTTTTTCAGCTGCTTCTTTAGTTGTGAAGAAACCTGTGCACTCAAGTACGATATCAACGCCTAGGTCGCCCCATGGCAATTCTTCAGGGTTACGGTTAGCAAGAACCTTAACTTCTTTGCCATTGACTTTGAAGAAGCCGTCATGCACTTCAACATCACCTTGGAATTTACCTTGAGTTGTATCATATTTAAGCAAATGAGCAAGCATCTTAGCGTCAGTCAAGTCGTTGATTGCTACCACTTCGATACCTTCTACATTTTGAATACGGCGGAAAGCAAGGCGTCCAATACGTCCAAATCCGTTAATTCCAACTTTTACACTCATTGAATAGTTCCTCCTAGAATTCGTTTTATTTATTCAAAACAGACCGTGAAGCCTGTCATGACAACAATGTTAAGTATAATGCAAGATATATGTTCTAGTAAGTTACGACGATATCTGTAACTGATTGTCAATCTCCTTGCCTATTTCCACAGCAGCAGCCTCGTCCGTGACGAGAATATTCTCCTGCCCGAAACGCAGCATGGCATGAATAGCTTTGGCCTTTGGCTTGCCTCCGGCAATACCGATGACAGTTTCCGTCCGAACAATATCTTCTAGACGTAATCCCATCGTAAGCATCGTATGCACAACCTGACCATCTTCATTAAAATAATATCCAAAGGATTCTGCCACTGCTCCCTCACCCTGGATTTCTGAGACAGTAGCCTCATCCAGCTTGCGGCGGCGAGTCATTTCAATGGCATCCCCAATCCCATGTACAATAATACGCGAACTGCGGATGATTTGTACAATCTCTCCAATATTAGAATCAAGTGCTAATGACTGATAGGCATCCCCACTAAGTAAATCAGGGACATGCAGCAACCGGTAATTCGCTCCAACCCGTTTTGCCATTGTAGAGGCAATCGTATTGGCTTGAATCTCCATACTCTCTCCTAATCCGCCACGCGCTGGAACAAACCAGGCGTTCTTATAGGAAAGGGATAACGGCGGTGTCAGTTGATCAGCCATATCGGCAAGCGTTGATCCACCTGTGACAGCAACAATATCATCTGTACGGAGGACACTGAGCAGCGCTTTTGCACCTGCGCGGCCAAGCTCACGTTTGGTGAATGGTGATGACTCACAATCACCCGGCACCACAATGACTTTATCCAGACCGTATGTTGCCCGAATTTTCTCTTCCAGCTCATCCAGACCAAACAGGCTCTTAACGACCGGCTCTAGCAAATCAAGCAGTCTGCGCCCAGCAGCGCTAATGCGCATACCAACGCTCTCGATCTCAATGAGCCCTTGCGATTTCAGAAGATCCGTCTCGGCACGCAGTACCCGCTCAGTCATATCAAGCGAAGCGGCAAGCGTTCTGCGTCCAATGATATCGGACAGCATGATCTGATGAAGAATCGTGTACCGTCTCTTAAGGGTTTCCATGAGATCAGGCAGAAGCTGCTTTTGGATATCTAATAAATTACGCATGCTTTCACTCCTGCAACTTCGTCTTCCTCTATTCCCTTGTTCATGGTCTCAAAATGTCCCGGGTAAACTTTTTAAGTCCCACTCATATTCTAACCAAATATTGCTCGAAGTGCAAGTCTTCCGAGAGTAGAATTCTCAAGCGCTTGTCTTCTTATACATTTATAAGATTGGGAAAGAGTTAAAGCACCTAAAACCTGTCATTAACTATCCAGATTCTATCTCTGAGTGAAAACGAATATAAGCTTGTCTACCTTTAAGAAAAAGGATAGTGTCCTGCTCTGTATTATTAAATTCATTGCAATTGCTCAGGAATTATATTATAATCATTTTTGTTGCGCCCGTGGTCCAATGGATATGACGTAGGCCTCCGAAGCCTGAGATCCAAGTTCGATTCTTGGCGGGCGCGCCATTAATTTCACTTTTGTACATAATTTAGTAGTGCCTATACTACTACTTAACCAAAGAGCCGCATGTCGGCTCTTTTTTTTGAATATAAGTTTGACTTTCTTTGACTTTTTGTTTGAATTTGTTTATCATGTGGGTAATACGGCAAGAGTAAAAATGAATACATTTGAAGAACCAATATCAAGGAGGTTTTCCACGTGAGTTATATTCCTATGGTAGTAGAACAGAGCAACCGCGGTGAGCGCGCTTATGACATCTATTCCCGCCTGCTGAAGGACCGCATCATTTTCCTTGGAACGGAGGTTAATGACGTGGTAGCCAATTCTATCATCGCACAAATGCTGTTCTTGGCTGCCGAAGATCCTGAGAAGGACATTCACCTTTATGTGAATAGCCCTGGTGGTTCCATCACTGCAGGTATGGCTATTTTTGATACAATGCAGTACATTAAGCCAGACGTTTCCACCATCTGTGTCGGTATGGCAGCTTCCATGGGAGCTTTCCTGCTTAACGCTGGTGCTAAAGGCAAACGCTTCGCACTTCCTAACAGTGAGATCATGATTCACCAACCTCTGGGTGGTGCTCAAGGTCAAGCAACGGATATCGAAATCCGTGCTCGCCGTATCCTCAAATTGCGCGATAAGCTGAATCGCATTCTTGCAGAACGTACGGGTCAACCCCTGGAACGTATTGAGAAGGATACAGATCGTGATTACTTTATGACTGCTGCAGACGCGGCAGCTTACGGTATCGTTGATAAAGTCATCGAGAAAACACTGCCTAGCGGTGTGTAAGCTATAAAACACCACAAAGAGGCTGTACACTATCCACTTGATGGTTAGCGCACAGCCTCTTTGCTTTTCAGACCACCATTACAAATGAATCTCAATTAATTCAAACCACCATAACCAAGCGCATTGAGTTTCTCAGCAATCACACGGTAGCCTCGGCCATTAGGATGTAAGTGGTCCAACGATAAAAGGCCTCTCTCATTTCCTGCAAACTCACCATAAATAGAAGCAAATCCAACTACTCGGCTACTATATTGCGATGCATAGCGGTTAAACTGCTTCACCCACTCTGTAGCGCCTACTACCTGAGGATAGGGATTATACAATCCCACAATTCGAATGATATAAGGTCTACGTGCCCCCGCTTTCAATTGGAAGAGAATACTCATAATGACAGCGAAATTTTGTTTGCATTCCTGCAGTGATCTTCCCAGCTCTTTAGATAAATTCCCAGGTTGTCTAGCTGCGGCCTTTGCAGCATGAATTAAGTCATTCCCACCAATGGATAGCGTGATAATATCGGCTGCTCGAATGGCTTCGCGAGTCATTGCACTCCCCCGTAGCCGCTGTTCCAGTTCAGAAGTAGTCAATCCATTCACGCCCAAATTCGTAGAGGCTACATTAGAACGCAGTCTCCCTTCCGCCATTCTACGGTACACCGGTACAAAACCGTTACCTGGCAGAGCGCCAAATCCAGTCGTCAAGGAATCGCCAATTGCAGTGTATTGATAGCTCATAGCTCTCCCCCGTTCATAAACTAGTTACTCCATTTAGCATATGAATTCGAGGGGATTCTGGTAAGGGGGAGATGTCCAGTGGTGGCACTAGCGGTTACGAATTCTCTATTTATTTTACAGCAGCAAATGGGCTACCGCCTTCCGGCAACAGTTCTTTGAAAGTAAAGGGGTATTCGGGGAACCCCGCTGCATAAGCTGTGTATTCATACAATTGGAAGAACAGAACGACCTGATCATCCTTCAGATAAAAATACTTTTCCGTATTCAATCCGTTGAATCCTCCCAAATAACTTTCCTCCGCTTTTACCAGCTTGTTCAACTTAGCATTTAACGTTTTTTTGTAGTTTGGGTTAGCACCAAAAAGATCGCCCAGCAATAGACGTTTGCCATCCTTGAGCGAGAAGGTAAACGCCTCCCGGTTGGTCATGCCATGAGCCCCGCCCGTATCGCTATACTGTGACAGCAGCAAACTAATCACACCATTCTGATTGTAGGTCACTACATAATCTATATCATAAGTATACTTGGGCTCTGAACCAGAACGATTGGAGATATCCTGCTCTGCCCCTGCGGCGAATCTCATGGCACTTTCTTTCAAGGTATCGTTTATGGCCTTTTGCGCAGCGGATTGACTCAGTCCACTAATTT
Source organism: Paenibacillus sp. VTT E-133280 (assembly GCF_002264385.1). Classification (NCBI taxonomy): domain Bacteria; kingdom Bacillati; phylum Bacillota; class Bacilli; order Caryophanales; family Paenibacillaceae; genus Paenibacillus; species Paenibacillus sp. VTT E-133280. Next base: position 36,746 of record NZ_NFUX01000061.1, on the reverse strand, counting down.
TCGGATAATCAAGCTGGATTAAAGCCTCTTTTCGATCTTTAGCATAGGTCTCAGTGGTTACTGTCAATGCGTTCTGTGGTCTGTTCATCACGTTCAGCTTACTAGAGCCTAGAGTCCAATCCACTTTATAGCCCAAATAATCATTTAAGAGACCGGATGGAACATAGAGACGATTGTTTATTAGCTTTCCTTCATATTCCCGAATGTAATAGTTGTTCACCCAGATAGAAGTACCAAAACTAGATAGCATTAACTTGGCTTTAGCCGTCCCTTTTCCAATCGTGTATGCATTTTCTTCTTTATCATAAGTGAGAGGTAATCCCAGCACATCACGCATAAAGGTAATTGGGACCCAGACCTTCCCTTCCTGCACAATACCTGTCTGCTGCGAAATCACCCCGTTCGCCTTTAATACTATACTTGAAGCATTAGCCTTGCTCTTCGCCTGATCAGACGCTGCATAACCCGTATCACTAGGCAGTAATCCTCCACCAAGCAATAACCCCGCCGACATCAAACCTATGCCCCATTTGCGTACGATTTCTTTTGAGATATTCATCATCTTGTTTTCCCTCTCCTTTCCAATTAATTAAACATAATCCCAGAGAGCTTACACAAAAAAGAGGCATCCCCCACTATTAAGCGGAAGATTACCTCTTCTCTCTGTATTCATCTTGTAGGCTACTATTTCAATTCATACATAACGCTTAGTTGGGTTGTAACTTTAACTACTCCCGGTTGAACGGATGTGCTTGCACCAGCATCTGCTGCAGCCATATCCATTTTTAGATTTTGTTCAAAATATACTGGAGTAATATCGCCATCATTTTGACTAACCGTGAGCACTTGGCCTAAGCTACGTTTAGCTGCCTTAGCAATAGCTCCTGCCTTAACATCTGCGTTCGCCATCGCCTTTTCAATCACCTGAGCTTCAAAGGCAGAAGTATCTTCCACAGAAAAACGTGCATTTCCGAGATTGTTTGCCCCTGCTGCAGATGCAGCATCAAGCAATTCACCAACCTTAGTCAGATCTCTATAAGACACTAACAGCGTATGATTCGCGTTGTATCCTTTTACTTGCTGTCCTTCTTTTTCGCTATAACTATAGTTGGGTTGCACATAGAATTGGGTGCTTTGAATATCTTTATCTGCGATTTTCCAAGTCCCTTTCAGTAGGGTAGTGATCTTTTGGATTTTAGCAGCATTTGTTTTTTGCGCTTCTTGCGCAGTTGACGCCGTAGTATCTACTCCGATGGACAAGTATACAATATCCGGCTTGATGGACAATTCGCCTTTACCTACTACACTAACAACATTTTTCTGCACTTCATCTGCGTAAGCCTTTGTAGGACCCTGGGAGACACCACTCATACCAATTCCTCCAATTAACAAACTCCCTACAATCAACACTGAACCAATCTTCTTTACCAAACCTTTCATATTTGCCAGCCCCTTTCATCTTTTGTGATTTGTTATTATCCTCTAGACGAGTCATTCTGGTAAATGTTGCACATCTTAAATCTATTTTTTGGTATTAAAAAAAGCCCCTAGGGGCTTTTTAGTCATGCAATAAAAAGTCATGTCAAAAGATTATTGGTTCTCAAGCTCTTCTTTGCTGACGAGACTCGTCAAAGCGTTTACAGCTTGATCGGCGTCTGCACCATCCGCGCTGATATAGATCTCCGTGCCGGAACTGATCGCTAGGCTCATAATACCCATAATACTTTTGGCGTTTACTTTTTTATCGTCTTTTTCCACGAAAATCTCCGACGAAAACTTGTTAGCTTCTTGCACAAACAATGCTGCCGGTCGAGCGTGTAGCCCTGTCTTCAACCGAACAACTACCGGGTGCTTTGTCATGAAACGCTTACCCCCTAATTGAGTTCTCCCCAAAAATTTCACATTAATTTTATATTATTATATCATTATAACGTAAACCACACTAGAAAAAAAGTGACTAGCCGCCTCGAACCTTGTCCGCCAGTTCATCAATCTTACGAAGTCGATGATTTACTCCGGACTTACTAACCGTACCTTTCAGCATTTCACCAACCTCTTTAAGGTTGATATCTGGATGTGCCATTCGGATTTCTGCAACTTCCCGCAGTTTATCCGGCAAGCTCTCCAGCCCCACTTCTCGCTGCAGCAATTTGATATTCTCAATCTGCCGCACCGCGGCACTTATCGTTTTATTGAGATTCGCGGTCTCGCAGTTCACGATCCGATTCACGGAATTACGCATATCACGCATAATTCTTACATCCTCAAATTTGAACAACGCTTGATGCGCGCCGATCAGACTTAAGAATTCGATAATCTTCTCGCCTTCTTTAATGTATAGAATGAACCCTTTTTTACGTTCAATGCAGCGTGCGTTTAGGTGAAATTCACCAGCCAGATCAACTAGCGCTTTACAGTGCTCCTCATACATCGAGGAAATCTCCAAATGGTAAGAGGAACCCTCCGGATTATTAACCGATCCGCCCGCCAAAAAAGCACCCCGCAAATAAGCACGCTTACAGCAGTTATTCCCAACAATCTCTTTATCAATACCGTCGGTAAAAATAAATCCTTCGGACACAATTCTGAGATCATTTAAGATCTCCTGTACGCGGCTGGGGATTCTAACAATATACACGTTATTTTTCTTCAAACGCATTTTTTTACGCACGAGTAGCTCAATATGGACCTGGTAATATTTCTTAAGCAAAGAATATACCCGCCTTGCAATCGCGGCGTTCTCCGTCGAAATGTCGAGAATCACCTTTTTGCTTGAAAGCTGCACAGATCCATTCATACGGATAAGCGCTGACATTTCCGCCTTCTCACAACAGGGCTCACTCTCCACCATCGTCAGCTCTTTTTTGGTAAGGGCCGCAAAAGACAAGGGTCTCACCTCTTTCTGAAATAAGTACGTCATTCATATATACAAGCATAAAAGCCTTCGGTGTCCTTGTAAGGACGGTAAGCGTTTAAGCGAGAAATATAAACCATAAAGTATAGGTGTAAACTTATACTCTCTTATATTTTAAGTTATACCCTAGGGTTTCTGTTTATCCAATCTTGCACAAGCTGATAGATATGATGACTAAGCTTATCGGTATCATGCCTTAAATAAGTTCGGAATAACACTAGCTTATCCGCTATAACTTTATATGCACTGCCTTCTAGTACATCCTTATCGAGCTGTACCGGACGCGCACCCTTCTCAGCGTACTTCGACTGCACCTGCTCTGGAATTTCACCGTCATTCACAATAATATAATCAAATAAATGAATTCCAATATGATCATAAACGGCTTGTAGATGGTCATTTACAGTATAATTATCCGTTTCGCCAGGCTGAGTCATTACATTGCAGACAAAAATTTTGATTGCATCAGAAGATACAACAGCTTCTGCTAGCTTCGGAACAAGTAGGTTCGGAAGAATGCTGGTATATAGACTCCCTGGACCCAAAAGAATTGCATCTGCATTTCGAATCGCTTCAAGCGCTTCAGGCAACGGTTCCACATCAGCAGGCTCCAATGAAACCCGTTTAATGATCCCGCCTGCTTCCGGTATTTTAGATTCCCCCGTGATAATCGTGCCGTCCGACATTTCTGCACGCAGTACTACGGCATCTCCCGCAGCGGGTAATACCCGTCCGCGAACAGCAAATAATCGGCTAAGCTCACGAACAGCTGTGACAAAATCGCCAGATATATCTGTAAGCGCGGCAAGAATTAAATTACCAAGACTATGGCCCGCCAATCCTTCGCCCGTGTTAAAACGATATCTCATAATATCCGCCATGAGCGGCTCTACATCAGCCATAGCTGTTAATACGTTGCGGATGTCCCCAGGAGGCGGCATTTGCAGTTCACTACGCAAAATGCCCGAGCTTCCTCCGTCATCTGCTACGGTAACTATAGCTGTAATATCTAGCGGCTTTTCTTTTAAGCCGCGAAGCATGACAGATAGTCCCGTGCCACCGCCCATAACGACGATACGTGGACGCTGTCTTTGTTCTTCAGCCACTATGGACCCCTTCTCTCATTAGTGCCGATCACGCTCGGAATCCCGATGACTAACAGCTACGGATTCCGTTTCGCTGACGCCCAGCATTTTGCCCAAATATTCAGAAATGGCTACTGAACGGTGTTTCCCGCCGGTACAGCCAATGCCGATAATAATCTGGGATTTACCTTCCCTACGATATTGCGGAATTAAGAAATGAAGCATATCGAGCAGTTTGGTCAGGAATACCTGTGTTTCAGGCCACTTCATTACATAGTCATAGACATCGCTGTCCTGACCTGTTTTGGGCCGCAGGTGATCCACATAATGTGGGTTAGGCAAAAAGCGAACATCGAATACGAGGTCTGCATCAATAGGAATACCATACTTAAATCCGAACGATGTAATGTTGACGGAGAGTGTACTTTTTCCTAAATGCGAGAACCGAGAAACGATCTTCTCCTTGAGCTGCACTGGTTTCATACTGCTAGTATCCAGACATAATGTGGCTGAATTCTTTAATTCCTCAAGCATCTTACGTTCCAGCTTGATACCATCAAGCGGAAGTCCCTTAGGCGCTAGCGGATGATGACGCCGGCTTTCCTTGTAACGCTGCACAAGCACCGAATCCGTAGCATCCAAGAACAAGATTTCACAGCCAATGGTTGACTCATCTTTGATATAGGCTAGAGACTCGGACAAAGCAGTGAAGAATTCCCTACCGCGCAGGTCAATCACAAGCGCTACCTTGGCGATCTTACCCTTCGACTGCTCAATCAGTTCTGCAAACTTAGGGATCAGCACCGGCGGCAAATTATCGACACAGAAGAACCCTAGGTCTTCTAGACTCTGAACAGCAATTGTCTTACCCGCACCTGACATTCCGGTAATAATGATCAGGGTGGCTCCAGCCGTTGGAGTATTGTCCAATTCGGTCATTAAAGCGTCCCCTCCCTAAATTAGTATATGAATACTCCCTATCTTTTAAGAACGAAGCAGAAGACCTGCTGCACCCACAATACCTGCATCATTACCAAGCTCCGCAGGGATAATCGAAACACCAGTCTGAAGCGGAGCCGGTGCGAGCTTAGCAAACACACGACGAACTTCATCAAATAGAATATCTCCAGCCTTAGACACACCACCACCAATGATGAAGACCTCAGGGTTAAGCACGGCTGCAACAGAAGCCATAGATTTACCCAGGTAGTATGCTGCACGGTTTACTATGCGAATCGCTACTTCATCGCCAGCCTTAGCCGCATCAAAGACTTCCTTCGCAGCAATCTTCTCTACCATTGAGAGCGAAGTACGATCACCACGAGCTACTGCATCGTTAGCCATACGAATAATTCCTGTAGCGGAGGAAACGGTTTCCAGACATCCCATATTACCGCAACCACATTGAATGGCTTCCAAATCCGGCACTACAGTGATATGGCCAAGCTCACCTGCTAGACCTGCAAAACCTTGATAAATCTTTCCGTTAATAATAATTCCGCCACCAACACCTGTTCCTAGCGTATAGCAAACACAATTTTCAATCCCGCGTCCTGCACCACTCCAGGCTTCACCCAGTGCAGCCACGTTCGCATCATTGTCTATTTTGACAGGCTTGTTCCAGCGATCTTCCAAAATGGAGCGAATCGGCACATCTTTAAATCCTATGTTAGGCGCAAGTATAATGATTCCTTCACGAATATTTGTGAACCCTGCTACGCCCGCTCCTACACCTGCAAGCTGATCCCAAGAGTACGGGGAATCCTCCACAATTTGGCGAACATACTTCTCGATATTATCGATAACAGTATCGACACCTTCTGCAGTTCCTGTAGGTCCCTCATAAGTATGCAATAGAGTTCCCTCAGCATTGCAGATTCCAACCTTAATTGCAGTTCCACCCAAATCCACGCCAACGTAGATATTCTCAGACATGTAACAAGCCACCTTTTTTTATACTAAAATAGTTAATCCTAAGTACCAACTATAATAGAAGCCCCCTCTGTGGTCAAGGAAAGACAACACACCCGGGAATTCCTTATTTTAAGAGTATACTCTATTATATTCTAAAAAGACCCCCTTACGCCTAAGTAAGAGAGTCTTCTACCTATATTATTACTGGAAAATCACCCAAAGCACCCAGCTATTCTGATAAAATGCGTTTTTGTCCCTCTAGTGAACGAATTGGGGCAATATTCTGTGTGAACTCCAGCGTGCCCATATACCGACCTGTATCGTCGCGGACAGCAAAATAACGGATATAGATGAATTTATCCTTGATGTTAATCCAGAAGTCTTCAGCGTCCTTAATGCCTGCCTTAAAGTCCTCCAGAAGCTTCTCTACCACATGCACACTTTGGGGAGGATGGCAGTTCTGTACCGTGCGGCCGATAACTGCCTTAGTTCGGGCAAAGATACGTTCCTTCCCGTGTGAAAAATATCGAACGACATCATTCTCATCAATGAATGTCAGATCTACTGGCAGATGATTGAGTACTGTTTCGAGCTGATGCAGTGATAACAGCCCTGTTTCAAAACGAATGAACCCTTCCTGGGGAGCCGCACCCACTGCTTCACCCTGCAATGCTGCACCTTCCGGCTCTGCGGCACGTTCGGGTATCCACTCCTGTTCAGGCGCCGTTAGACAGAATCCGATCTCATCGCTCTCCCGAGCGATTTTGACCCATTCGTCTTCCGTCAATTTATCCAGCGACATAGGCAATAAAATATTTTCTTCCTTAAAAATCATTTCATTAACTTCCTTGATGATCTCCGTAAGTTGAGCACCAATATCTGCTGCATTTCCGCTGTAGCTGCTGAGCGCTGCTTTTGCCTCTTTAATCATACGGCGGATATGATCATCCACTCCCCACATGACCTTGGTTGGTCCATAAATGCCGTATTTTTCGAGGTATGGGAACAACAGATTTTCTTTTCGACTGTAGTGCTTATCTAGATCCAGCAGCAAGCTAAGATCCTCCAGCAGCTTGAAGATCAGTTCCTCACTATCGTTCTTCTGAAACTTTGTTGCGTGCAGATCCATGCGGAAGTTCACAAGTCTTTCAATCTCACGGTTTTCTAGCTTGAAGGTGTGGACTGGGTGGCCGGGTTGTTCTTCAGGCTTCGAGGAGCGGTGGATTTCCTCAATAGAACCTTTGAAAATGGCTGTATGCACCGAACAAAGCCGCTGTACCTCGGATACCGGAATCCCTTCTTCGGTCATTAACGAATGCTCCATAGCAGAGATTTCTGCAACAGTAACATCACCTACAGCTTCCTCGAAGCGTGCCTTAACCTCTTCAACGCTTTTGCCTGCATGCAGTTCTTTAATAATTTCCTTAAGCATGGCTTGGCGACGAGTCTGCTCCGGTGCATCAACCTCGCGGTTATTTATAAGCTCACTCATTATTGATCACTCCTTAATGAAGTTTGGTTATCATTTGCTCTTTATTTCACAATCTCGAAGCCATGACGTTCAAAGGCTAACTTCACAGTGTCGAGATCTATTTTCTTCAACTTGATTCCTTTGTATAAGGTCATGAAACGTCCAGCGGTCTGCAGCATGCCCGGCTTGGCGATATCCTTAAAGCCCAGATCCACCATAATCTCGATGACCTCTGGATGCCGTGATACAATGTCGAAGATAGACTCATCCATTCGCAGGACTTTTTCCATGCAACTCTTCTCCTTTTTGTGAGAACTATTCTCAACAACAGATTAGCACAGGCTGAATGGGGCCATTGTGATTGCAATCACTAATTAAGAAGAGTCATTCTTTTAACAGAGGATTATGTATTCGTATGAAAATAAAAAACTGCCCCCTACCATAAAAAGCATAAGGGACAGCCTGATCTGTTATAAATCATTCATTATAGCGTAACGCCTGTTTTGAAAATGGAAATCTCGCGGAAATTGTTCTTCTCGTTATTCACCCATTCTCCACTAGCTACATTGACAATGTAGTTAATGAAGTCGCGCAGGACCTCATCTGGAGAACCGTCTTCAACCAACACCCCTGCATTAAAATCGATCCAGTGACGTTTCCCTTCATACAATGGGGTATTGGTAGATACCTTCATCGTAGGCACGAATGTTCCAAAAGGCGTTCCCCGCCCGGTCGTAAAGATCACCAATTGGCAGCCAGCAGCAGCCAGAGCCGACGAAGCCACTAGGTCATTGCCCGGCGCGTTAAGAAGATTTAAGCCTTTGTTAGTGATAAGCTCTCCGTACTTGAGTACATCCATTACCGTAGAATTACCGGATTTTTGAGTGCAGCCCAGAGATTTATCCTCAAGCGTAGTAATTCCTCCGGCTTTATTTCCTGGTGAAGGATTTTCATATACCGGCTGTTTATAGTCCATAAAATACTGCTTAAAGTCATTGATGAGATCAACAATTTTGTGGAAAATAGCTTCATCTGCCGCACGTTCCATCAGAATTTTTTCGGCGCCAAACATTTCTGGTACTTCAGTGAGTACAGTTGTGCCGCCTTGGGCAGCCATATAGTCAGACAGACGTCCAAGAAGCGGATTCGCAGTAATCCCGGACAGGCCATCCGAGCCTCCACACTTCAGACCAATCTTCAGCTCAGAGAGTGAGACTTCTTCCCGATGATCACCCTGTACATTATTGTAGAGTTCCTTCAGCAGCTTTACGCCTTCTTCAATCTCGTTTCCAACCTCTTGGGAGACAAGAAAACGCACTCGATCCTCATCGTAACTACCCAGCATGTCTTTAAAAATATGCAAATTGTTATTCTCACAACCTAGTCCGAGCACAAGTACGGCGCCCGCATTTGGATGCTTAACCGCGTTAGCAAGTATTGTACGAGTATTGTCATGGTCATCGCCTAGCTGAGAACAACCATAGTTATGTTTAAGCACGAGTACATTATCAAATGGAGCGATATCCCCAACCTCTGCCTTGAAAATATTAATGATCTGCTCCGCCACTCCATTTACACAACCAACCGTAGGGACGATCCATAGCTCATTACGAATACCTACTGATCCGTCAAAACGACGATACCCCTTAAAGGTCAAATTTTCTGTTTTAAAAGGATTGGGTGTCAGCTTCTGCTCAAAAGTATATTCCTCAACCCCTGTTAGGTTTGTCTTCGTATTATGGGTATGCACCCACTGGCCCGGCACGATAGGCGCTTTAGCATGACCGATGGGATAGCCATACTTCAATACATACTCACCTTCGCTAATGCTGGTTAGTGCAATTTTATGACCTCTAGCAATATCTTCCGTAATTTTAATCTCTTTTGAACCTATCACAATGGTGTCGCCTGCTTGATAGTCTTTAAGTGCAACTGCCACGTTATCAGCCTCGTTAATCTGCAGTACCTCTTTCATAGTCTTAATCATGTCGTCATCCACCTCCTGTGTATTAGTTGTGCGCAGGTCTCTTCACGTACGCTTGCAGCGCTTGCTTCATACCTGTTCTCTCAATCGCAATGAGCCCTTCTGTCACCTTATTCGTAAGTCCGGCCACTTCGTTCAGGTCACAGCCCCAGCGATTTGTCGCCGCTAATACCTCGACAGCCAGTGCGCGTAACCCAGTATCTGTGCCATCCCATCCTCCCCATAAGGAGGCGAACCATTCCACAATATCTGCATCATCCGCCAGCTGAATCTCTTCTTCCCCTCTGCGTCCTTTATAGAAGGCAATTAATGCGCTTAATGAGAAGACAAGCTTCTCAGGCAATTGTCCTTTGGACTCTACATATTGCAGCAACGAAGGTAGATCTCTTGTCTTAAATTTCGAAATAGAATTCAGAGAGATGCTCATCAAGTAATGCTGCACATACGGGTTCAGGAACCTTTCTAATACCGCGTCTGCAAAAGAATTCAATTCCTCTACCGGCAGATCCAGCGTCGGGATGATCTCATCATAGATCAAGGACTTCACGTACGCCCCAACCTCTTCGTGCTCAATCGCCTCAGCCACCGTATCAATTCCGTACAAATACGCTACGGGTGTCATCGCGGTATGCGCTCCGTTTAGAATTCTCACTTTACGAGTCCGGTAAGGGGTCATATCATCTACCACGAGCACATTAAGACCTGCTAGTTCAGCCGGGAACTCCTCTTTCATCCACTGCGGCCCTTCAATTACCCAAAGATGGAACTGCTCGCCGACAACAACCATCTTATCCTCATACCCCAGTTCTTCAGTAATCTCAGCGATGCTGTCTCTTGGATATCCGGGAACAATGCGGTCTACCAGACTGCAGCAGAAGGTATTGGCTTCATTCAGCCATTCAATAAAGCCGTCTCCAAGATTCCACAGTTCAGCATATTTCAAAATAACCTTCTTAAGCTCATCCCCATTTCGGTCAATCAGCTCACACGGAATGATAATAAAACCTTTGGAAGCATCCCCATTAAAAAATTCGAAACGTTTATACAATAAGGCCGTCAGTTTGCCTGGAAAACTGCTTTGCGGAGCATCCGTTAATTTGTCGTCCCCTTCAAAAGCAATTCCCGCCTCCGTGGTATTAGACACGATAAAGCGCAGCTCTGGATTCTCGGCAAGCTTCATATACTCCTCATGCTGGGCAAAAGGATTAAGCGTTCGCGTAATACAGTTGATAACCTCATGTTCTTTTACCGCTGCCCCATCTTTGAGCCCTTGGAGATAAAGCGTATACAACCCATCCTGAGCATTTAGCATTTCTGCAAGTCCGTTGCCCAGCGGTTGTACCACAACTACTCCGCCATTAAAATCCGTTTTTTGATTCATGGTATGAATCTGCCAATCTACAAAAGCGCGCATGAAATTCCCTTCACCAAATTGCAGAACCTTCTCGGGATATTGCTTATAAGCTTTCCAGCTATCACTATTTAATCTGTTCATACAAATGCCTCCTAATTTATAATGCACACGATAAACAAAGTTAAATTACCATATAAAACAATATTTATATTATGTTATGTTAAATAATATGCACACGTAAAAATTTTAATTGAAAACCCCTCACAAATTGTAAAGGATTACGTCGCTGGTATGTGCATCATTACTATCTTTGCAGGTTCTTAACCGATTCTCTCGCAATAAACTCCGTGTCGATCGAGATTAGCCCTTCATTCTCCAATGGCTCTTTGATTAAGCTTAGTAGCTTACGGGCACCTTGCTCGCTGATTTTCTCAATCGGACGCTTAACTGTGGTCAACGAAGGATTGGCAAAGAGCGAAAAGCCAATATCATCAAAACCAACAATAGAGACATCATTCGGCACCTGCAGCCCATGTTCAAACACAGATTTCATAGCTCCGATCGCCATATCGTCATTAGAGCAAAATACTGCCGTCGGCGCTTTTTCCAGATCCAGCAGCTGGCCCATCGCCTCATATCCACTTTGCAAATCATACTTACCACTGATCATGTAGTCATTACGCACAGGAATGTTATAATCTATCAATGCTTTTATAAAACCATCTCTGCGCTCCTGTGTGGATTTAAAGCCTTCGACGCCTTCAATAATCGCAATGTCTTGATGGCCGGATTCTATCAGGTATTTACCTGCATGATAAGCGCCTTCCCGGTCATTCGAGATGATGTTAATAATGGAGCGATCATCGATCTGTCGATTCAACACAACGATTGGAATGCCTTGCTGGATCACATGGTAAATAAATTTATTGTCTGCTTCACTTTGGCTCATTAGAATAATTCCGTCAAAACGTTTGTGATGAATGGAGGAGTACTCTGCATAATCGTCGATCCCACGTATGAACAAATTATATTCAACATCTATAACGCTGTTCACACCACGGATCGTGTCAGAGAAGAAACCGGATGTTGTGCCCTTGGCAATACTCGTGAAGAACAAGCCAATGGTATATGATCGCTGCATTACAAGGCTTTTAGCATTGTAATTGGGGACGTAACCCACTTGCGCGGCAATCTCAGCAATTTTTTTACGTGTGACCTCTTTAATGAGTGGACTGTTGTTAAGTGCTCTTGATACAGTTGTATGTGAAACATTCGCCAATTTGGCGATATCCTTGATTGTAGGTGCCATGGGTCAACCTTCCTTATCCAACGGGTTTGGCTCTTCCATGTAAGGATATCATAACGATTACCTTGTCACCAATGCCTGTTTCGAGAAATTGAAATATTGATCCGCATTATTGTAACAGATGTTCTCAATCATACCGCCCAGCAGTTCCATATCATCCGGGACTTCTCCAGCCTCTACCCAAGAACCTACAAGATCACATAGAATTCTTCTAAAGTACTCATGTCTGGTATACGATAAAAAGCTTCTGGAGTCTGTTAACATTCCGACAAATTGGCTGAGTACCCCTAGATTAGCGAGCGTCTTCATCTGTTCCAGCATGCCATCCTTATTGTCATTGAACCACCATGCCGTTCCGAATTGAATTTTCCCAGGTATACCTCCCCCTTGGAAGCAGCCCATTAAACCCGCAATGACATGATTATCATTCGGATTCAATGAATACAAAATCGTCTTAGGCAGTGCGTTCTCACGATCCAGCGCATCAAGCAGTCCTGCCAGTGGTTTAGCAATCATGCCATCATTGATGGCATCATAGCCTGTATCCGGACCGAGACGCCCGAACATTACGCTGTTATTATTACGAAGCGCATGGATATGGAATTGCATCGCCCAATCCAGTTCGCTATATAATTTCCCGAGGAATATAAGTGTGAACCCTTTGTACTTTTTCTCTTCACTCTCGCTTACAGTGCCTTCACGAATTGCTTTGGCGAATATTTCTGTAGCTTCCTCCAAGGTAGCTGGCTCAAAAATTACTGCATCCAAAGCATGATCGGATACACGGCCCGCTCTAGCATGGAAGTATCTCACCCTGCTCTCCAGCGCTTCAAGAAACTGTCCATAATGCTCAACCGCTATTCCCGAAACTTCACTAAGCTGATCCACCCAAGCCTTGAAGGTAGGACGGTTGATTTCGAGTGATTTATCTGGTCTGAATCCCGGAACTATGCTAGCTTCGAATCCACTTAGAGTACTGATTTTCTCGTGATATTCTAGATCATCTACAGGGTCATCGGTGGTGCATACAACGGTCACCTTCGATTTAATGATCAAGTCTCTTGCTCCAAAGCCCTCGCCTTGCAGTTGCTTGTTCACTTCGTCCCAAATCTTCGGAGCATTAACCTCATTTAGCAAATCATATACTCCAAAGAAACGCTGTAACTCCAGATGTGTCCAATGATAGAGCGGATTACCGATTATCCTTGGAACAGTTCTTGCCCAGGCCAAAAATTTATCGTAGTCACTACCATCACCGGTAATGTACTTCTCTTCTACACCATTTGCCCGCATCACTCTCCATTTGTAATGGTCACCATACAGCCAAGCCTCGGTAATATTGTTAAACGTCTTGTTCTCATAAATCTCTTTCGGACTGAGATGGCAGTGATAGTCGATAATCGGCATGTCTTTCGCATAGTTATGAAACAGCTGAATCGCAGTCTCACTGGACAATAAGAAGTTCTCATCCATAAATTTTCTGCTCATGAGTTTTGCTGCTCTCCTTTATAATCATAATGGGAGTTACAATCGGTTTAACGTAAACATTTTGATGTTTGAACTATTCATTGAATATTAATTAAATCTAAAATAAATGTTTTGCCTAGCGTTGTGTTGAAAATTGTTCACGTTAACATTTATCTACATTGTAAACTTATTTATAAAATGCGCAAGTCTTTTTCGAAGGACATTGTTACAGTTATTTTAATACCGCTATTTCCTATCATAAAAAAACAGGCAATCCTGTAAGATAAGGATCGCCTGCTAGAAGTCATTCCAATTTAAGTTAGCGGGAAATTAACTGCCCAGATTTTCGCTCCAATCATGCACCATCGAACCCTCTAAGTATTTCTCAGCATCCATTGCTGCCATGCAGCCGGTGCCTGCTGCAGAAATCGCTTGACGGTAACGGGTATCCTGCACGTCACCACAAGCGAATACACCCGGAATGTTCGTTTCTGTCGTTCCAGGGGTGACCACAATGTAGCCATTGGTATCCGTAGTAATCTGGCCGCCTAAGAACCCGGTATTCGGCGTATGTCCGATCGCGACAAACACCCCATCCGCTTCGATGAGTTCTTCCTGCCCTGTCTCATTGTTGCGAACCGTCAGCCCTTTAACGCCAGACTCGCCGGTTGTTACTTCAAGCGGTGTACGGTTAAGTGCCCACGCAACCTTACTGTTATCGCGTGCGCGATCCTGCATGATCTTCGAAGCTCTGAGCTCATCACGACGATGAACCAGAGTTACGCTGGAAGCAAATCTTGTTAAGAAGCTGGCTTCCTCCATCGCGGAGTCTCCTCCACCGACCACGATAATCTTTTTGTTCCGGAAAAAGAAGCCGTCACAAGTAGCACAAGTGCTGACCCCACGGCCCACATTCTCCTGCTCCCCTGGTATTCCTAAATATCTGGCAGAAGCACCGGTAGAAATAATTACCGACTCTGCCTCTAATACACCCAAACCATCTACTGTCACTTTGAATGGACGCTGTGAAAAATCCACTGAATCCACCCAACCATTCTTAAATTCAGCACCAAAACGTTCAGCCTGCTTCCGCATGTTGTCCATTAAATCCGGACCGAGAATCCCTTCAGGAAAACCTGGAAAGTTCTCTACTTCCGTTGTCGTTGTCAGTTGTCCACCTGGCTGCAAGCCTTCAATTACAAGTGGGTTAAGGTTGGCACGTGCCAGATAAATAGCAGCAGTAAGCCCGGCCGGGCCTGTTCCGATTACAATCGTTTTGTACATAACAGTGGCCTCCTCACAATAGGGTTTAAGCGTCAAGAATTTAGATATTTTCAGTAAACGGGGGAAGACTGTCGCTCACACTTCCCTGAAAGCTACATTCATCATCGATACGCCGAGCATAACGACTGACCATCGACACAGAAACGTCGTAACGCAGAGCTACTTCACGATAGGTAACTGGAAGGTTATGCATTTTTGCGATCAGATATTCTAAGGCAGCACTCCAGCCCCCCGCGTGACGGATAAAAGGAACATCTGGATAGATGCTGCTCACGAATTGCTTCCAAAGTAATTCAGCGTCTTTTTTCTGGACGGCATCAAATCTCCGGTCCATCATACTTACCGTCTGGTCGATGACTTTTTGCCAATCATCTCTCCATTCTGGCAATCCCTTCAGACGTGCAGTAGAAGTTTCTTTGGCTTCCTGAAGTACATTTTCCTCCGGAACACTACCAATCAGTCGTTGCAGGCTGAGAAGCGCAGCTTCTTGCAGCTTTTCTTCCTGCAATGGCTGTTGCTTCAGAAGTCCTTGCAGAATCTCGGACATTTCTTCATCTTCGATCCAACGCAGAGCTTCCGTCACCTGAAGCTTCGTATTGGCATCTCCGTAGCGAAGCGCCCAGAAGAAGGAGGAACGAAGCAGCGGATTGTTCCGCACCTCTTCGGCAAAGCTGCCTTTATTATCTTTCCACAGCTTCAGCTGCTCTTGAAATGGAAGCTGATAGTTGTAGCTGATTGGAGATAACGCTTTGCCTTCTCCCTGTGCTTGCTGCAGCTGGGCCAGAAAAAATCTCGGCACAGCCGATTCCGGATCCAGCTTAGTAGCTTTTTGCCAGCAGCGTTGAGCTTCTGTGTACAGTCCACTATTACTTGCTGCTGCCGCACAGTAATGATACAAGCTGGCGTCACCGCCGACTTCCTCATCCTTCAGCAGGCGACGAAAATGACCATAGGCGGTTCTATGCCGTCCAAGAATTCCCATCGTAGTGGCCATTTTGAACAAATGCTCCTGGTGAAAAGGAATAGTCGTCTCTAGCTGACGTAATAATCCTGCCAGTTGCCCGCGGTCACCTTCATACTGCAGAAAGATCGCCAAGTTACAAAGTGCGTGCAAATTGCCAGAGTCCTGTTCAAGCACCCGCATAATACATTCTTTGGCTTTGGTAAAACGACCCATATAGAAATACGCAAGGGCTAGGTTGTTATGCGCCGCCAAGAAGTCTGGCGTATTGCTCACAATCTCTTCAAGCAAAGTAACGGCTTGTGTAAACTTGCCTTCCTCCAACAGCGCCCGGGCCCGCTCATGCTCTATTACCCCTTCCCGGCTTCTAATCCGGATAAGCGGTGCAGGACGATCCAGTTCATATTGCAGAAGTTCCATCAACTCTTCCGATTCGGCCAGAAACTCACCGTTCACATCTTCTTCGAGATAAGTAACGAGTGAGCGTTCTGCCTCCTCATAGCTTTCCATATTGGCGAAGTTGTTAGCCATATAGAAATAACATTCCGTCATTCCAGGATCAATATTCTCCAGCACATGGGTCAAAATATCGTTTGACACCTCATAATTACCCATTTCTGATAATACACCTGCTACGTTGCAATGATTTACCGGGTTCTCCGGTTCGTACTCTACAGCTTTGCGAAAATTCTTTAATGCCTTATCATATTGAAAGCGATCCAAGGACCGAACGGCTCTTTCAAAGAAAAAATTGGCATTCAGAGTGACGGGAATAACATTACCATTCTCCTCATACTCTGAAGTTCTCTCCATCATGGAAGCAAGGCACCCCCTTATAAGAAGCTTCCTTTTATACTAACGAAAAAATAGGAGGACGGCGCCCAATGGGGTATACCGGAGCTCCAAACTTAATCGCTATTCCGTTCCCTATATGGGTGCGGCTATCTTCACACAGTATACCACATGTGACCGTGAGATTCTCAAGTTGAGAAAGACTCTACCACTCCACATACAACAACTTTTCAAATAAAAATAAAAAAGACGGGGAATTAAATTCCCGCGTCTCTGAAAAGCTTATCGATCGAACCGCCCTCAAGAATAATACGTGTAGCTTGAGCAAGCATCGGTGCAACCGATAAGACCTTAAACCGACTTGAATGATCATCTGGCAGCGCGATAGAGTCGGTAATGACCACTTCCTCAATTGAGGGATGGTCAAGCCGCTGCAGCGCAGGCCCTGAGAACAATCCATGCGTTGCACAGACGATACTGTCCTTCGCACCTCTCTCTTTCAGACCCTCTACCACATTCACAATGGTAGTCCCTGTATCAATCAGGTCCTCGATAATAATCGGTGTACGTCCCTCTACATCACCAATGACATGAGTGATTACAGATTCATTATGGGCTGGACGCTTCTTGATCATAATGGCAAAAGGTGAATCCAGCTTATTCGCCAGCTTCTCAGCCATAGAGGCACGTCCGGCATCTGGAGAGACAATGACCAAATCAGACATAGCCTTGGCCTTCAAATGGCTGCTGATCAAATCGAGAGCAGTCAGATGATCGACCGGAATGTTGAAAAATCCTTGAATTGCCGCTGCATGCAAATCGATAGTGATTACACGGGTTGCGCCGGCGGTCGTAAGTACATCAGCTACCATCTTAGCCGAAATCGGTTCACGAGGTGCAGACTTACGTTCCTGTCGAGCATATCCATAATACGGCACAATAATGTTAACTGTACGTGCCGATGCCCGTTTAGCAGCATCTATCATCACGAGCAGCTCCACGAACATCTCATTAATGGGATGGGATAGGGATTGCACCAAAAATACGTCGCAGTTCCGGATGCTCTCTTCGTAATGCACGTAAATCTCGCCGCTCATGAAACGGGTCAGCTTAATCTGCCCCAATTCAACACCAAGTCGCTCTGCAATATCTGCCGCCAGCTTTGGATTCGACGAACCGGAAAAAATACGTAACTGTTGATGATGCATAATACCCTCCTGCGGATTATAAATTATAGTTTGAACGGAACAGCGGTACGACGACGACCCTCAAATACAGCCAGTTCACGAAATCCTGTGTGCCAAAGCAGGCTACGAGCCTCTTGTAAGCCGTCTCCAAGCTTAGCAGGGTCATGTGCATCCGAGCCGAGCGTAAGAGGTATACCGAGCTTAAAAGCCTCCTGTAGCAGATGTTCCGCTGGGAACATTTCAGCACACGGCTTGAAAAGTCCTGAAGCATTTAGCTCCATGGCGACTCCGCTATCTGCTATAACCTTTAAGGTTTCCAGTTCCAATGCTCTCACTTCTGCTTTACCATCTGGTGTCTGTGGACCATAGCCGAACCGTTTAATAACATCCATATGTCCTATAATATCATATAATCCCGATAACGCCGACTTCTTTACAGCATCATAATAAAGACGATATACCTCTAGTTCATCCTTACCTTCCCAGCCATGAACCTGTCGATAATCCGTAATATCCCATTCCCCAAGAAAATGCACAGAGCCAATCAGATAATCCCATGGGTAAGGAGATAAAATCTCACGAATTTGATCTTCGTAGCCTTCAATATAATCCGCTTCCAGCCCCACCCGCAGATCTATGGCTCCACGATAACGTTCCTTCAGACTCAGACATTCCTCTACATAACGAGGCAGTTCAGCCATTGGCATCGCCATCTCAGGGTAATAGCTAGCAGGATCGACATGAATGAGCGGCAAGTGGTCCGATAACCCTAGTTTCTCAAGTCCAAGCGCAATCCCGCGCTGCACATACTCCTCAAGCTTGCCCACGGCATGACCGCAGCGCTCATGATGCGTGTGGTAATCGATATGCATCCTTCAGTCCCCCCTAGTACTGATCCCGGCGTGGGCGCTCGTGGCGGGTACTGAGCTCTTCCATGATCTCATCCAGCGGAAGCTTACGCTCCTGTAGCAGAACTAGTAAGTGGTAGATCAGATCACTAACCTCAAGACGCAGCTCGGCATTGTCTTTATTTTTAGCGGCAATAATCGTTTCAGAGGCTTCTTCGCCTACCTTCTTAAGGATCTTATCGACCCCTTTATCGAACAAATAAGTGGTATATGCGCCTTCCGGGCGTTCTACTTCCCGCTCAGCAATCACGCGCTCTAGCTCGCCAAGAACGGTAAACCGCTCGCCATCCGTAAGACTTGCAGCCGATTTTTGCGCTTCCTTGGTTTGGTTATCCAAAGGGATTTCACGGAAAAAGCACGAAGTAGCTCCAGTATGGCAAGCTGGTCCTTCAGGAACAACCTTCACGAGCAATGTATCACTATCGCAATCATAGGCTATGGAGGTAATCGCTTGTGTGTTGCCGGAGGTTCCACCTTTGTGCCAAAGCTCGCTGCGTGAGCGGCTCCAGAACCAGGTCTGACCACGTTCCAGCGAGAGCTGCAACGATTCCGAATTCATGTAAGCAACCATCAAAACTTCAAGTGTGTTGGCATCCTGTACAACCGTAGGCACCAATCCCGCTTCATTCCAGCGAATGCCGGCCAGCGCTTCTTGTTGGCTAATGGATGTATTCTTTTCTGTTTGACTCATCGGATCTCTACCCCTTTTTGCTTCAAATCAGCCTTTAAGTCGTTAATGGCAATCTCTTTATAGTGAAAAATGGTCGCCGCCAGTCCAGCATCAGCTTTCCCTTCCGTAAATACATCGTAAAAATGCTCCTTCTTCCCAGCACCGCCAGAAGCAATCACAGGAATACTAAGTAAGTCGCTTACTGCTGAGGTCAGCTTCAGGTCGAAGCCATCTTTCGTGCCATCTGCATCCATACTTGTGAGTAAAATCTCACCTGCTCCGAGCTTTTCAGCTTCCTTGGCCCAGGTCAGAGCACGGATGCCAGTGGGCTTGCGACCACCATGTGTATACACTTCCCATTCACCAAATGCCTCGTTATATTTAGCATCTATGGCTACCACAATACATTGAGAGCCAAAACGGCGTGCACCTTCCAGAATTAACTGTGGATTTGTGATAGCAGCCGTATTAATGCCAATTTTGTCTGCACCTGCACGAAGAATCCGCTTCATATCATCAGGTGTAGAGATCCCGCCGCCCACTGTAAAAGGAATGGCGATTTCACCTGCGGTCTGCCGCACAACCTCAATCATGGTCGCTCGGCCTTCTACGGAAGCTGATATATCGAGAAACACAAGCTCATCTGCACCCTCACGGTCATACAGCGCCGCGAGCTCAACCGGATCTCCGGCATCACGCAGATTCACAAAGTTAACGCCCTTGACTACCCGTCCGTCCTTAACGTCAAGACAGGGGATGATACGTTTTGCTAACATAATAAATCCCTCCTTTATTGCAAAGGTTTTTCGGTCCCCCTAAACACAAACTTAAGCCCATAACACCTTCGCGTTCTACGTTCTTGCCTCTGTGAGTAGGCGGGCATACACAGCCTGCAAGCCCAAGCTAGACATACACTCATAATCCCTGTGTCTCCACGATTCATGCTCCTGGCAGGACGACGGACTCGCGACACCCGCAAGACCAAATTCATTAGGCCACCTGTGGGCTCGCGCTCATGAAATAATCGGCTCATTTAGTTGCATCATGTACAGTTATTTCACCGTCCATCCAGCAAACCATGCGTTTAACTGCATTTCGTACAATTAAATCTGGAAATGAGCTTAGAAATAAGATCAACTCTCATTTATAGCTGCACGAAATACAATTAAATTAGCAAACATGCTCTTAATTGGAACAATAGTTGTATGAAGTACTCTTATATCATCCAGCTAAGGCGTAATGCCCATCCCGCCGCCTAATTAGCTTATTACAACAGATTCCACATCAGACTTTAGCTGAAACCACCTTAGTCGCTCAATAGCTTAGGGTTTATCAACCTAGTTCGACGTTCTATTGCACTCTGTACAATAGAGTAAACCTCAAACAATCAAATTGTGCCGTCTATTGTATTTCGTGCATTAGATTTCCCAGAAATCCACGAAAACGAAGGTTTATCACTATTTCAACTGTATAAAGTGCAATCAAATAAACATTCAAGCCCTTTAAGAAGGGTTCTATTGCACAAAATACAACCAAACCTTCTAATAAGATTTTTAGCACAGTAAGAACGAATTAATTAGTCAGTTATTAGTCAGTTATTTGTCAGGTTCGTCAACTAACGCAGCTCATACTCAACACTACTTCTGTGCGAGTGCCTGCAAAGCTTTGGAGAGATCAATATTGCCCGTGTACAACGCCTTGCCAACAATAGCTCCGCCTACACCGCTGCCGTTATGCATGCTCAGACGTAACAGATCATCAAGACTGGTGACTCCGCCGGAGGCGATCACCGTTTTACCACTGACCTTCGCCATGGACACAATGCCCTCCACGTTCGGCCCCTGCATCATTCCGTCGCGAGAGATATCGGTGTAAATGAACGTCTCTGCTCCTTTTGCAGCCAGTTCCTTAGCCAGATCCTCAGCACGTACCTCAGAGGTATTCAACCAGCCATGTGTGGCAACATAACCGTTGCGTGCATCAATGCCGATAGCTACTTTATCACCGTATTTAGCCAATACCGCTTCGGTAAAAACATGATCATTAATCGCAGCAGTGCCGATAATAACGCGGCTAACACCAAGTCCAAGCAATTTTTCCACGTCCGCAAGAGTACGAAGGCCACCGCCCACCTGAACAGGCACGTTAGCATTAGCAGCAATAGCGCCGATCATCGCATCATTCACAGGATGACCTGCTTTTGCCCCGTCTAAATCCACCAAATGAATGAATTTTCCGCCTTGCTCTTCCCAAGATTTGGCCACCTTCAGTGGACTATCATTGTATATCGTTTCCTGACTGTAATCCCCTTGTTGCAGCCTGACACATTTTCCATCCCGGATATCAATCGCCGGATATACAATAAAAGAAGACATTTGGCGCTCCCCACTTTCGTTACATTATATTTATAGCGCGGCTTACGTCCGCTCTCCCTTTAATTTCAAGAAATTACCCAGCAGCTTCATTCCCAGCTCTCCGCTTTTTTCCGGATGAAACTGCATGCCGAATACATTATCCTGGCCCACGATAGCCGTAACTGGGTATCCATAATCGGTGACTGCCAACAGGTCACTCTTATTCGCTACAAGTGCGTGATAGGAGTGGACGAAATACACATGCCCCTCATCGAGACCTGCAAACAGCGGACTTTGAGGTTGTCTGAAGCTCAGCTTATTCCAACCCATATGTGGCACTTTATAGCCAACTCTAGGAGCAAATCGCACCACCGAGCCTGAGAGAATATCAAGACCCTCATGGCTGCCATGCTCTTCACTGCTGCTAAACAGCAGCTGCATGCCGAGACAAATGCCAAGCAGCGGCTGTGTTCCGGCAGCTACCTGTTTAATCACAAGATCCAAGCCACTTTCCCGCAGCTGCTCCATCGCATCGCCAAATGCACCGACACCCGGCAGAATGACACTATCAGCAGCGAGAATTTGCTCGGCTTCCCCCGTCACTACACACTCATAACCGAGGCGTTCTACCGCCTTGCTCACACTGTGCAGGTTGCCCATGCCATAATCGACGATTGCAACAGTCATGCTACAGCACTCCCTTCGTAGAAGGCACACCCTTTACACGTGGATCAATTAGTGTTGCTTCATCGAGTGCCCGTCCAAGCGCCTTGAATACAGCCTCAATCATGTGATGTGTGTTAGAACCGTAGTGTACAATCACATGCAGCGTTATCCGAGCTTCCAGCGCGAACTTCCATAAGAATTCCTGAACAAGCTCCGTCGAAAAGCTGCCCACCTGCTGTGAAGGATACGTTGCGCGATATTCAAAGTGTGGGCGATTGCTGATATCGATCACAACCTGCGCCAACGCCTCATCCATCGGTACAAAAACACTCGCATAACGTTTGATTCCTTTTTTATCACCTAGTGCTTCGTACAGTGCTTGACCTAGGCAGATCCCAATGTCTTCAACCGTGTGGTGATCATCAATTTCGATATCTCCTCGCGCCTGTACTGACAGGTCAAACTGGCCGTGCTTTGTGAACAGATCTAGCATATGATTCAAAAAAGGAACATCCGTCTCCAGCTCAGAAACTCCACTTCCATCTACGTTAAGAGACAGCTTGATATCCGTCTCGTTTGTTTTGCGGCTTAGTCCTGCTTGGCGCAAGGCTTGTTCATTATTATTCTCCATATCCGTCTCCACCTTTTCCTTCGTTCTTGAGTCGAATCTCAATGGCCCGTGCGTGGCCTTCTAACCCTTCGCGACGTGCCAGCTCTATAATGGTCGTTCCATCACGCAGGAGGGCTTCCTTGCTGTAATAGATCAGACTTGATTTCTTTATAAAATCATCCACATCCACTGGCGACGAGAACCGTGCCGTACCATTGGTTGGGATAATATGATTCGGTCCGGCAAAATAGTCGCCCACAGGCTCTGAGCTATAAGCTCCTAGGAAAATGGCTCCAGCATTCTCAATGCTGCCCACAAGACCCATAGGGTCCTCGACAACAATCTCTAAATGCTCTGGTGCCAATCGATTCACTACGGAGATTCCTTCCTCCATAGATTCCACAACAATGATCGCACCGTAATTCTCTACGGATGAACGGGCGATCGCCTGTCGCGGCAGCTCCTGTAGCTGACGCTCCACTTCAGCAGCCACACTAACCGCCAAGCTCTGCGATGGCGTGACTAGAATCGCCGAGGCCATCTCGTCATGCTCGGCCTGCGAGAGCAGATCCGCTGCGACATAGGCCGGCTCAGCGGTCTCATCTGCGAGCACGACAATTTCGCTTGGTCCCGCGATACTGTCGATGTCCACGGCACCATATACCTCGCGTTTCGCTAGCGCAACGTATATATTGCCGGGCCCACATATCTTATCTACCGGCGCTATGCTCTCCGTCCCAAAAGCCAAAGCAGCTACCGCCTGCGCTCCGCCCACACGGTAGATCTCATTCACACCTGCTTCTGCGGCAGCAACCAGGATGTATGGATCAATCCCTTCTTTGCCGCCGGTGGATGGCGGGGTTACCATAACGATCTCTGGCACGCCTGCGATCTGCGCAGGGATCACGTTCATCAGCACGGAGGAAGGATAAGCTGCCTTACCGCCAGGAACATAAACCCCTACCCGCTTCAGCGGACGAATAATCTGTCCCAGAATCGTGCCATCGGGCTGAAGATCCATCCACGAATTCCGTTTCTGTCTAGCATGAAAGGCCCGGATATTGGCTGCGGCTGCTTGAATAGCAGATACGAAAGATTCTTCTACTCGGCCATATGCTGCCTGAAGCTCTTCTGGAGTTACCCGCAGCTGATTCGACGTAAGCGTGACCCGGTCAAATTGCTCCGTGTAGCGAAGAAGTGCCGTGTCTCCTTCTTTTTTAATCGCGGTCACAATTTCCTTTACCGCCTGATTTTGCTCTGGCGTTCCATACTCGACTTCTCGCTCTAGCTTAAAGTCCTTGCTCGATACAACCTTCATCGCTGGTTCCTCCCTTTGCCCCTAAATCTTGTCACCTACCGCAAACTTGGTTCCCCTATAACCGCCTGCAGTCGATCACACAGCTGCTGTATCTCTTCATTTTTCATCCGATAGCTCACACGATTGGCCACAAGGCGGCTCGTAATTTCGAATATGCTCTTCATTTCAATTAATCCGTTATCCCGCAGCGTTTGGCCCGTCTCTACCATATCCACGATACGATCGGCGAGACCAATCAGCGGCGCAAGCTCAATGGAACCATTCAGCTTCACGACCTCAACCTGCTGTCCCTGCTCCCGGAAATATTTTGAAGCCACATTCGGATACTTCGTAGCTACACGTTGCTGAATCCCCGGCTGCCAGTTTGGCAATCCAATGATCGACATCCGGCATCGAGCGATGCCAAGATCAAGCAGCTCATATACATCACGATCTTCCTCAAGCAATACGTCCTTACCCACGATTCCAATGTCGGCTACACCATATTCTACATATGTAGGTACATCTACTGGTTTCGCTAATATAAACTCCATGCCTGCCTCAGGCAGCGGAATAACAAGCTTGCGGGATGCCTCACCATCCGGTGGAATCGGGAGACCTGCCTGGCGGAACAGCTCAGCAGCCTTTTCGTAAATCCGGCCTTTTGGCATAGCGACCTTCAAAATCTGTGCCATTGTTAAGTTTCCTCCTTTTCCATTTACCTACAAAATTTATCTTAACCGCTCATTCTCGTTTATCGATATCTCAGCCATGTTCACTTACAAAAGATACAAAGGTATAGATTTCACCGTACCGCACACCATCTGCTTCGATCGTATCCGTATCTAGACGCTTCACCGTTTCAAGCTCTTCTGGACCTGCTGCCAGTCTAGTTACTACTGCGTGCCCTTCCGACCGCAAGCGTGTTGCCTCTTCCAGACCTTCTTTTCGACGAGTGGCATCATATTGGATTAAGATAGGCAGCTCTTCCTCTTCGCTCGATCCAGTCACACCATCGAGAATACGATTTGTTTTTAAAGAAAAACCTGTGGAAGGGATCGGACGCCCAAACTGCTGAAGGAGATTATCATATCTGCCTCCACTACATACCGGAAACCCTAATTCCGCTGCATAGCCTTCAAAAGTCATCCCTGTATAATAGGAAAAGTCTCCGATCATCGTCAGATCGATCAGCACATGCTGTGATACGCCGTAAGAGACCAGCACCTCCCATACCTTGCATAAATGATCTATCGAATGACGGGCAAGCGGATGATCGCTAAGCTCCAGCGCCTGTCCACAAATCTCCTTGCCTCCACGCAGACGTAACAGTCCATCCAGTTCATTCTTCTGAGCTTCTGTCAGATCCAGCCGGCGTAAGGTCTCCCGAAAAGAGACGTAGTCACGGCCCAATAAATGACTCTTCAGCTCCTCCTGAGCCTCCGGCAATTCCGGAAGCACCTCTTGAAATAAACCATTCAGAAAGCCTACATGCCCCATAGCGATTTTAAAAGATTTCACACCCGCAGCCTGTAGCGATGAAATCGCGAGCGCCACTACTTCAGCATCGGCCTCAGGTGAATCATCACCTACCAGCTCGACTCCTGTCTGGAAGAACTCCGCTTCCCGCCCTGCTTCTTCCTCAATGGCACGGAAAACATTAGCGTGATAGGATAACCGCAACGGTAATGGCTCATCCTTCAAAAGAGATGCAACCACACGGGCGACCGGAGCCGTCATTTCTGACCGAAGCACCAAAGCCTGGCCACGGTTATTAAGCAATTTATAGAGCTTCTGGTCGGACGTGGAGCTAGCCACGCCAACTGTATCGTAATATTCTAGCGTCGGAGTCATCATTTGCTGATAACCCCAGCGACTCATGCAATGCAGGACATCATTCTCAATTTTGCGCAATTTCGTTACAGCCCGGGGCAGATAGTCCCGAACGCCAGACGGCTTCTCAAATCCCTTTGGTTTGGACATCTTCATTGTTCACCTCGTCAGTTATCGTTAAATAATATCTATATTTACTTCACTATGGTAAAGTGGTAGCAAATTAAAGTGTTTTTAACATCGTATCATGTTCACCACTTTTTCGTCAATCCAACGGGATAAAGCTACAACTTCATTTCAAATGCTTGTATGATTAAGCTTGTCCATCTAGGTTGAATTTCTCGCAAGGAGAATCTGAATCTGAATTAATACTTATGTACTTCGAACGAATACTTGGGAATCCCTTTATTTTGCCTCCACGTTTATCCAATACTATAATGAGCTAATATGATTGTACTTCATAATTCTGTAATTAGTGTTCTAAAAATCTACTTACAACTAGAAAGAAGGGCTAATGCATGACTAAATCCTATATGATTGGCGTTGATATTGGAACTACAAGTACCAAAGCAGTTCTGTTCGAGGAAAAAGGAGCCATAGCTGCACAAGCTAATGTAGGATATCCTTTACATCAGCCCTCACCCTCAATAGCAGAGCAAGACCCAGAGCAAATCCTGAGCGCAGTCTTCCATACTATTTCTGAAGTTATGCGGCAAAGCGGTGTACCTGCGGATAAGATTCTATTTGTCTCCTTCAGTTCCGCCATGCACAGTGTCATTGCCGTCGATAAACTGGGTAAAGCCCTAACTGCCTGCATCACATGGGCTGATAATCGCAGTGCCGGATGCGCAATTCGTTTGAAGGATGAGCTAAACGGCCATGAATTATATCTGCGCACAGGCACACCTATACACCCAATGTCTCCGATCACCAAGCTAATGTGGCTTCGCGAAGAGCAGCCTGACGTGTTCAAGCAAACTTATAAGTTTATTTCCATAAAAGAATACATATTCGCAAGATTGTTTGGCGAATACGTCATCGATCATTCCATTGCCTCTTCCACAGGCATGCTCAATCTGGAGAATCTGGAGTGGGATAAAGAAGCTTTGGAGATTGCTCATATTACAACGGATCAACTCTCGCGGCTTGTTCCCACCACACAAATCATGCAAGGGCTGCTCCCTGGTCTAGCTGAGGAACTTCTGCTGCTCCCTACAACCCCATTTGTTATTGGCGCCAGTGACGGCGTCCTGTCCAATCTCGGCGTAGGTGCCATTGAACCTGGTGTAGTAGCCGCTACGATTGGAACCAGCGGAGCCATTCGTACCGTAGTAGATCACCCGCTTACGGACCCCAAAGGACGGACCTTCTGTTATAACCTTACCCCAAATCATTGGGTAGTCGGAGGACCGGTCAATAATGGCGGTATGCTGTTCCGGTGGGTACGAGACGAATTCGCCGCTTCTGAAGTCGAAACTGCCAAACGTCTTGGCATTGACCCCTATGAGGTACTGACCCGCATTGCGGAGCAAGTTCCTCCAGGCAGCGGCGGACTATTATTTCATCCCTACTTAACTGGTGAACGGGCGCCATTGTGGAATCCGGATGCCCGCGGCTCCTTTTTTGGCCTTACAATGAATCACCATAAAGAACATATGATTCGGTCAGTACTTGAGGGCGTAATCTTCAATATGTACATGGTTCTTCTTGCTATGGAAGAGCAAATCGGGCGCCCAAGCAGAATCCTAGCCACAGGCGGCTTCGCCCGCTCTTCGGTGTGGCGGCAGATGATGGCTGATATCTTTGATCAGGAGGTTGTCATTCCGGAGAGCATTGAAAGCTCCTGCCTTGGAGCCGTC
The DNA here is from genome assembly GCF_002264385.1 of Paenibacillus sp. VTT E-133280. Lineage (NCBI taxonomy): Bacteria > Bacillati > Bacillota > Bacilli > Caryophanales > Paenibacillaceae > Paenibacillus > Paenibacillus sp. VTT E-133280. The sequence continues at coordinate 8,830 of NZ_NFUX01000061.1, read as the reverse complement.
GTGCTTGGCCTTTACGCTACGGGTCGCGTAGATTCCTTTGATGTGGTGTTTGACATGATTGGTTCAACCTATAAACATGATCCAATGGAGGAACATACCAAAATATACAAACAGCTACTACCCATTTATATTTCTGTCTACCGTAGTCTCGAAAGCCAGTATCAAGCCATTGCAGAATTTCAGCGGCAAGCATAAGAATCAAAAAAGCGTCGATCAAGCCACCCTATGGTGGAAGACCGACGCTTTTTTATTGCCATTTGCGCATAAGGAAGTTACACGCCTTTGGATATGGTTTTCGCTTTCTGCGGACCTGATCCGAAGATAATCCAAGCTGGTTTAATATATCGGAAGGCCAAAGCTACAACGAGCCATGAGCCTAATAGCGCAAAGAGCCAGCCGCCAGCAATCGCTGCGGTATATGCAAGAGAACCTCCGTGGAACGGTATTTTTCTATAGAAAAATAGCAGTAACGGATGCAGCAAATAGATTCCGAAAGAGCAGGCTCCGGCAGATAACAACAGTCTTGTGAGCAAGCTTCGGCCCGCTCCGTACAATAAGAAGGAGACTTGTAGCAACACCACACAAGAGAGTAGCGCATGAAGGTTAGAGAATCCCTCATACCATAAACTATTGATGACTGTTTTCTTCGTATAGTTGTTAAACCATAGCTCAACATGAACAACCCCTGCTACGATCCACAACAACCACAAAGTAATCCATACCGGACCTTTACCAGCGCGCCAACCTTCACGTGAAGGTACCAGCCATTTTTTCAAAGAAGGATAGTATACTGCAATCCCAGCACCCAGCAAGAAATACGAGAAATAAGTGATTGCCAGACTGCCCTTGGACAACTGCCAATACCCGTTATTAGTCATGTATTTATTCAGCAGCACAAAACCCCATTGTAGGACCAATCCGATTAGCGGTGCCCAAGCCGCCAGACGACGAACCTTTTGCAGACACCACAAAATGAGCGGAAATAATACGTAAAACTGTATAATGATAATAATATAATACAAATGCGTGTATGCCGTTCCTGTCCATAAATACTTCCAAAGCTTAGAAGCCATCTCCCCTGGAGGTAAGCTCCATGTATGCCCCGCTGTCATTTTTAATGCGAAATACAGCAGCGAGAATAGTACATAAGGCACAATAATATAAAGCAGCCTTCTACTGTAGAATTTCCCCAGCGTCTTTCCGCCCAGTGGACGATCAATATAGTTATAGAACAGCACGAACCCGCTCAAAAATATGAATGAAGGTACAGCGAACTGGCTGAATTTATTAATAAATAAGAACGGATGAAACATGTTGGTACCTAGTGTCTCCGCCAACGTTCTCGAGGTAGCATGAATCGCTAGCACTGCAAAAATAGCAATCGCCCGAAAAATATCCAGCTGCGGAATTCTTTCTTTTTGTCTCATTATCTTTCCTCCTGTTAAGCTCTGCATCGAAATGATGCCTTATTCAAGTATTAACCTTCCTCATCTCCTCCGAGGCATGTCCTGACGTTACCTTGGATTTAGACTCTAGAGACCGAGGAACACTTCCCAAGAAGATCCATGACTGAGGAATTCGGCGAAAAGCAAACTGCACCATGAACCAGCTTCCTCCCAGTGCAACTACAAGTCCTCCATAGATGAAGAAAACATAAGTTAGCGACTCTAGGGGAATATGGTATCGGAACCTGCGATAGATCGCCAGCAATAACGGATGAATCAAATAAATTGCAAATGACAGCTCACCTAAACGAGTCAAGGAAGCAACGATTACATGAGGAGCCTTACGATAAAGCAAAAATGTAGCGTACAACAGAACCAATGCTGATAACATCGTATGGACATTCCATAATAGCTCGTACCACAGCGAATCTGTCCACACCCCAAAATGGCGGGCTACATACCATAGCTGCACATGGATAAAGGCTGCAATCAACAATGAGGATACCAGCAAGGTAGTCCATCCCTTCTGAGCGGCAGATTGTTCCCTCCATGGCTTCATCAGCCATATCTTTACCTTATCAAAGTGAATCGCGATAAAAGCACCCATCATATAATAAGCCAGGTAGGAGATCGCCAAGCTCCCTTTTTCAACAATATGCAGCTCGTACTTATTCCAAAAAATAAAACCCCACTGAAGCCCCAAACCCACCGGTATCGCCCATTTAATTAAGAAGCGGGAACTCTGCATTAGCTTAAGCAGCACTGGAAAAAGTAAATAAAATTGAATGCTAATAAAGACAAAATACAAATGCGCATATGCGGAACCCGAGAATAATGCTCTAGAAAAGCTTAACAAGTTGTCTCCAAAGTTCTGCATCAATCGTCCGTTAACATATAGACTTAGTGCATAATAGCCCATAGAAGCTAGCAAATAAGGCAGCAAGATGTACTTTAATCGCCGACGGTAGAAATTAATGATCAAGCTGCGTGTCACAGGACGACCATAATAATTATAAAACAATACGAAGCTGCTAAGGAAAATAAATGAGGGCGTGCCGAATTTAAAGAAAATGTTAATCCAGTTCAGCCAGTAATAATAAGGAGAATGCAGTGCCTGCTCTCCAGCAGCAAAAGATGACGCATGCACATGCAGTACTCCTAATATAGCTAGGGCTCTGAAAATATCCAGCTGGGGCAGCCTTTCCTGTCTCACAGTATTCATATTAAATTCCTCTTCTCTACTATGATGGTTGTTCATAGAGACGCTAAGCGGAATGTGGAAACTGAACATACCAGGAAGTCTGCACTTGCTGAATTTACATTCTGATATTTGAAGCTGAATGCCTAGCGTGGGATTTACGTGATTACTAAGGCTAATTATACCGTCTACATCCGAATAAAAAACTTAAGAAGATCTTAAAGTTTTCTTAATAAGCTTCTCCAAGACGCAAGAAACCCTGCAGATCCTGCGCTAAAAAAACGCAATATGAAACTGCAGGGTTTACGAAGCATCTTTTATACTTGTTCCGAAGAATCTTCCGATGAAGCTGGGCGTAGCTCTCGCAGTGGATTGCCTCCTACAAAAGAGCCAGCCGCCACGTTCTTGTGTACTACTGATCCAGCGGCAACAACTGCCCAATCACCAATGGTTACACCGGGAAGAATCGTTGTATTCGCGCCAATCAATACATTTTCACCAATCACTACTTCACCCAGGCGATATTCCTTGATTAAATACTCATGCGCCAGAATCGTCGTGTTATAACCGATAATAGAGTTCTCACCCACCGTTATTTTTTCCGGAAAAAATACATCCACCATCGCCATCAGACCGAAGGAGGTATGCTTGCCTACCTTCATCCCGAGAATCCGACGATAGATCCAGTTCTTTAACGGTAGAATCGGGCAATAACGGGCAATCTGAATAAAAATAAAGTTGCGGACACCCTTCCACGGGCTGACCGTACGGTAAATGTACCAAAGTGAGTTATGACCTTCTACAGGATATCGGGTTACGTTTCTCACGATTCACTCGTTCCTCGCTCCACTATTTCTATAATATCCTTCATGTTATGGATAATATAGTCGGGATCATACTTGCGGAGAGTCTCTTCGCCTTTCAATGACCACGATACTCCAGCCGCATATACACCGGCAGCTTTTGCTGACTGAATATCAACCGTACTGTCACCCACCATAAGAGTTTTACGAGGATCAACGCCAAGGTTATTGACTGCTGTCAGAACAGGCTCAGGATGTGGCTTTGGTTCAGTAACATCGTTCACTGTCACAATCGTATCCATGTACTTTAGCAAATCAAACATCTCAAGCGATTTAATCGTTGTTGGACGAATTTTTGTGGTCACAATCCCCATTTTAATTCCACGACGTAAGAGCTCTTCCATTGTCTCATTCACTTGAGGAAAGGGACGTACTAACGCATCGTGATGTTCATAATTATAAGAACGGTAGGATTTCTCAAGCGCACCACTTACATCCTCAAGTCCAGAGAAGACTCTCATCTGTTGCTGAAGGGTTGTGCCCATATGCGGAATAATCTCTTCCCTAGTGAGTGGAGCTAGACCATTGTCCTTCAGCGCGTACATAAACGAACTAATAATTAGCTCATTTGTATCGACAATCGTTCCATCTAGATCAAAAAGAACGCATTCTATCATAAGCTTTACTGCTCCTTCTTATCTCCATCCGCAGGCTGTCCTTGCTCAGGTTGAGCCCCGTGACGAGCTTTCTGCGGTGTATTTACTGCGCTTTCAGGCACTATAGTATCTGCTTTGATCGGTTTAGTACATACAATAGGATCAGAATAATGTGCTTTTGACTCTCCGGTGACCCTACGAATAATGATAAGCAGTACAGCTGCGACGATGATCAGTAGCGCAAGCAGCTGAGAAATGCGGATATTTCCATAGCTTGGGTCCAAGTATCCTTGCTCAAAACCTAGCCATTCCATCGGTTTCCACAATCCATTCATAAAGGATGCCAAGCCTGCGCTTCCATTAAACGCCAAGCTGTCTGTACGTATAGCTTCAATGAAGAAACGACCGATAGAATACCATATAAAGTAAGACATGAAAATCTCACCGGCACGCACAAACTTCTGGCGACGAAGGACCATGAGTAGCGCGATACCCAGTAAGCTCCAAAGAGATTCATACAAGAAGGTCGGATGATGAAAAGCATCCCCTATGTACATTTGATTCACAATGAAGTCAGGTAAATGCAGTTTATCCCGCAAGAATGACTCTTCAACCACGCTGCCGTATGCCTCTTGGTTGACAAAGTTCCCCCAGCGTCCAATCATTTGACCCGCAAGTAGTCCAGGAGCACAAATATCAACGATACGCCAGAAGGGGTACCCTTTATAGCGGAAATAAATAATCCCACAAATAATGGCTCCAATTAAAGCACCGTAGATAGCGATGCCACCGTTCCAGATCTTAAAGACATCTATTAAATTATCCTTATAATCCTCCCATTTAAACGCTACAAAGTAAATCCGTGCTCCAATAATGGCCGAGGGCACACCTAGCAGCAGCATATCCATAAAGAATTCTTGTGGTATACCAAACCGTTTGCCCTCGCGGATCGCAAGAAATAACCCCGCGAGTGCACCGAAACCCAGTATTAATCCGTACCAGTGTACTTGCAGTGATCCAATTGAGAAGACAATAGGATTTAGTGCTAATGGGAACATTCTCTCACACTCCTAATCGAGATCATCCATATCTTCGGATATGGTCGCAGTTAGCTTATTCGTGAACTGCAAGGCTGCATTAAAGCCCATTTGTTTCAGGCGATAGTTCATCGCTGCAACCTCTATAATAACTGCAAGGTTACGTCCCGGGCGTACGGGAATCGTTACAAGCGGAACATCTGTGTCAATAATCCGTGTCGTTTCCTCATCAAGTCCAAGTCGATCATACTGCTTGTCTTGCTGCCAAGCTTCCAATCTAACAACAAGTGTAATCCGTTTATGATTACGAATAGCACCCGCACCAAAAAGTGTCATTACATTAATGATACCTACTCCACGGATCTCCAGTAAATGACGGATTAACTCAGGGGCTGTACCATGCAGCTGGTTATCTGAAGTCTGACGGATTTCCACTGCATCATCAGCAATCAATCGATGACCGCGCTTTACAAGTTCAAGGGCTGTTTCACTTTTACCAATCCCGCTACTACCCGTAATTAGCATACCTACACCATATACATCACAAAGTACGCCATGGATCGTCGCCGTTGGGGCCAATTTCCCTTCTAAGAAGCTAGTCAAACGGCTGGAAAAAATAGTCGTAGCCATCGAGCTGCGAAGCACAGGAAGGGCCTTTTCATTACTGATGTCAATTAACTCCTGAGGCACATCCAAACCACGTGTAATGACAATACAAGGTGTGTTATCATTGCAAATTCCACGAAGTCGACTTTTCCGCTCAGCTTCGGGCAGCATGGAGAAAAAAGCGAGTTCTGTCTTGCCTAGCAATTGAACACGTTCTTCTGGATAATATTCAAAATAACCAGCAATCTCTAGTCCAGGGCGATTCAGGTCATCGACCGTAATGGGTCTCTTTAGACCTTCCTGGCCGGAAATAACCTCTAATTGAAAATGCTGTACCAATTCAGATACTTTTACTTTCTTAGCCATGTAAGTTCGTCCTTTCGTCACCTGCGGTATTTGTCCGCTTACTGCGTCCGGTTGGCAGTGATCTCTTTACATTCCGGAGGTAATTCTCCTGCTATCTTAATTGATAACGCTTATGAATGCAATCTTAGCACCTAACCAAACAGGGTCCATCTAAACAATAAAGCCACCCTTTCGGGTGGCTTTATCAAGAGAGAAAAGATCTTTACAATCTTATCCCAACAAAATGTTAGCTTCGGATTCTTTATCAAAGAAGTGAACTTTGTTCATATCAATAGCCAATTTAGGCTTGCTGCCTTCGCGAGTAGTGGAACGTCCATCTACACGAGCGATTACAGTAGATTTACCAAGGCCGCTCAAGTAAAGGAGCATTTCGTGACCGAGGTTCTCAGTAACATCAACCAATGAAGTGAAGATTGTGTTCGGGGAAGCTTCCAAGAATACTGGCTCTTCATGGATATCTTCTGGACGAACGCCCATGATTACTTCTTTACCGATGTAGCCTTTGTTGCGGATGATTTGAGCTTTTCCGCCTGGTACTTCAACATCAAGGTTCTCAGCACGGAAACGGATAGAACCGCTCACTTCGGACAAAGTACCATTGATAAAGTTCATTGTAGGGGATCCGATAAATCCAGCTACGAACAAATTTGTAGGTTCATTGTACAACTCTTCAGGGGAAGCTGCTTGTTGAATGATACCATCATACATAACTACGATGCGATCACCCATTGTCATTGCTTCTGTTTGGTCATGCGTTACGTAGATACAAGTAGTTTCAAGGCGCTTAACCAGTTTAGTGATTTCAGCACGCATTTGACCACGAAGTTTAGCATCCAAGTTGGAAAGAGGCTCATCCATCAAGAAGACTTGTGGATCACGTACGATAGCGCGTCCCAAAGCGACACGTTGGCGTTGACCACCGGAAAGCGCTTTTGGTTTACGATCTAGCAAATGCTCGATATCAAGAATTTTAGCAGCTTCGCGAACTTTCTTGTCGATTTCATCCTTCTTCACTTTACGAAGTTTCAAACCGAAAGCCATGTTTTGGTATACGCTCATATGCGGATACAGGGCGTAGGATTGGAATACCATCGCGATATCGCGGTCTTTAGGTGCAACGTCATTAACTACACGATCGCCAATGTACATTTTACCTTCGGAGATTTCTTCCAAACCAGCGATCATACGCAAAGTTGTGGATTTACCGCAACCGGAAGGTCCAACCAATACTAAAAATTCCTTATCTTTAATATCAAGATTGATATCGATTACTGTTGCTTTATCTGAACCCGGGTATTTTTTGAAAATATGCTCTAAACGTACGCCTGCCATTGTATTTCCCCCTCGAGTTAATTATTAATTAGTTAATATAAAAATTCTGCTTCCTTGTACATTTATATTACCCCAGTCGGGACACTATGGCTATTTGTAAGGTTCACAAAAAACCTATTTCCTTTTCGTCACTTTATACAAAAGCATAGTAAGCTTCACAATAGCAGCGTCCCCAAAGCTTCGTACATCTGCCCCGGTCTCTTGTTTTATCTTATCCAGACGGTAGAGCAGCGTATTCCGATGGATATACAACTTCTTGGCGGTTTCACTTACATTACAGTCCATCTCAAAAAAAGTCTCCAAAGTCAGCAGCATTTCTTTATCTGATAGTACAGAGGAATAGTCACCAATTTGTCCAAGCAACTGTTTGCGGCGTACATCAGGAATGCTGTTAACCAGACGTTCCAAATGCAGCTCCCAAGGTAAATGAATATACTCTCCTACTTGAAAAATACGACCCAGTACAATGGTCTCCCTGAGCAGAGCTACAGATCCAGTCAATCCCTTAACAGGGACCATAGCTGGAGCTACTGCCAAATGGAATACCCCTACCCATTCACTAGCTATCAGCTCATGTAACCCCATACTAGTCTGTGCTAGAAGATCATCTACACTCTCTTCTTCATCATCCTTATCATCCCCGCCCGTAAGTAATTCTTTACGAGCTAATATTAACCATTCCTTCTCTTGAAGGGGAATGAGCAGAATTTCGTTCTCAAAATAGCTGCGCAGTAATTTCATCAGTGAACGGTAAGAGATCTGTGGACTATGCGCAATCTCACTACTAAGGAGGAATGGAATCATATCTCCGAACAGACGTCCCTTTAGGGTGATCTCATCGGGAATTTCAGTGTCATTCTTCTCTTGCTCTAGCTCCGTGTTTAACCAAGCGCCAAGCTGCCGCGCCTCCACTTCACCTTCTTCTCTAAGCCCTGTAGCTTTAAGTGCAATAGCAAAATTTCGAACTGCGTAGTTGACCAGTTGTACTTCCAGAGAGGTAAGCCCCTCCATTTCTACCCAAACAGCGGTTATACGTCCGTCACTCTCATACAAAGGTGCCCAGAGATGACCCTCATGGATTACCAGCTGATCCTGTCCTTCTAATCCCATGCTAAAAAGAGAAGCTGAATGTTGCCTCCCTAACTGCTTGATTCCGGTTCTCTTTCCGGTGAGCTGCTCTAATTTTTTCCGCAATGTCTCACTATCCATAGTCACCATGCTCCACCACTTTTGCTCTTTTCGCCTATTTTAGCATATTCTCTTATATTATGTTAATCGCTTCAGTACGCGCTGCTATAATACAACCATAAAACACAAAAAAAGCCACCACCATAAGGTGATGACTTTCTGTTTGGGATGAGCCATGAAGGACTCGAACCTTCGACAC
>NZ_NFUX01000181.1:0-355 GCF_002264385.1 Paenibacillus sp. VTT E-133280 | reverse complement strand
GGATTTTGTTTTGCCGCGTTTAATAGACGCGTAACTCGCACACAGATCCAATTCTCTGACCGCCCTCGTCTTGAGGAAAGTAGTTCTGTGAATTTGGACTTTAGCATTTCTTCGTCCGATTGCAATACCAAATTTGAAGTTGGAAACTCATTTAAAAATCGAAGTGAAATGTTAGAATAGATGTCCCCGAAAACACCTTTGTACGTAGGGGAAACTTGAACAAGAACAGTTTGAAATTCGATGCACCTTCCTAATTTAGATTTACCGGCAGCCCCTGTGATTTCCTCTTGTCGCTCCATAGCATCGCTGTTATACGGGATCTCAGGTCCCAACCAGCCTCAATCATGGTCATGAC
>NZ_NFUX01000154.1:0-1444 GCF_002264385.1 Paenibacillus sp. VTT E-133280 | reverse complement strand
CGTGGAGGTTCGAGTCCTCTCTACCGCATACAAATAAAAAGTAAGAAATCCTTTGCTTCGCAGAGGTTTTCTTACTTTTTTTTATAGGATTAGACAAGTTGCTTAGTTCTTAGTTCTTAAAGGCTCTTGCATATTGGGGATAGAGCTGTCTGACACAGTCTGGGCAAATATCATGGGTGAATTGCAGAGAAAGCTGATGTTTTAAAAAATGTTCAATGTTGATCCATTCATCCTTAGAATTTCGAATGGATTTGCAGGAAGCACAGATGGGAATTAAGTCTTGTGTTGGCTTACAGGTCGAACAGATGCTTGCGATCCCTGACAACTGAGCTCCTTCTTTAAATGCGCCCAAATCATATAGAGAAATTATAAAAGCATTGTCTAAGTGATCATCTGACAGAAGAGGATAGATCTCTAAACGAAAGATACGGCTTCCTTTATTGGTGGTTTGTATGGAGAACTCAGAGGTATAAATCTGATACTCTCTGCGGAGTATAATTTTCACCGAATCATAAAGCTTGGCCCATTGATCGGAATCGAGGATCACATCCTGCATAAGCTCCGAATAATAAGCTCCAATCCATTGTTTCTGAGGGGAGAGGCCGTATTCATGATTAAATGCCTTCCACTTCCTGTTGGTGAACTGGATAACGCCTTGGCTGTTGATGACCACCGCATTGTGCGGCAGATATTCAAGTGAATGGATAATGGAAGATGATAAGCACTTTGACAAAAGTCACCGCTCCCTCCTAGAGATCCTTCAGGATGATAAGCTAATAAAGGGGGTCAGACGGCATTACATCAGACACTTGTCACCTGAGTCGCCTCTTATCGTCACTCTAACCATATGATATAATCGGATAATACATAGTAACACCAATTATATACTTTTTTACGTTATTTTGCAATGGGTAAATCACTTAAATAAGTCTTTTTTTTATTTTTTTGTGAAGGGTGGATTATGGATGCAGACCATATATGAACGTATAGAGTATTTGATTAAGCAAAAAGGTCTCACTAAGAAATCATTCTGTGAGCAGTTAAATATAAGCACAGGTAATATGGGAGATTGGAAGCGGGGCAAGTCTACTCCGGGAACACACAAATTGATTGAGATCAGCGCTTTTTTTCATGTAAGTCTAGACTGGCTTATTTTAGGTAGAAATACATCTGAAATATTGAAAGAGAGCAATGAGGACTATGATTTCGGAGAAGTGAAGTTGAATGAAGATCGAACGAATGAATTGCTTCCAGAGGAAAGGAAATTCATTGAAGAATACTTAGCATTCACTGAATATCGTAAGCAGAAATGGGCCGACGAAAATTCTTGAATCAACGCCTTTACATTTTGGGGAAGTACATTTATAATAATGAATGTTGACCTCAAACAAAGTTTTAAGTTTTATCTCACCGCGCGGTAGTGGTGGAATGGCAGACACGCTAT